>JAUVMD010000051.1 GCA_030600405.1 Nitrospirota bacterium | reverse complement strand
GCCGAATAAATCTTTTCTGAGAGGTTCGGTGCAGTCCTTATGCCGGTTAATCGAACTTCTCATGTATTTCCCGGACTTTTCCAAGAAAGACAATCGAAACAACTTTTTGATTTGTTCTTCGGCTAAATCCCCTTCCAGCCAATAGAAAAAGGCATCCAGTCTAAAATTTCTGTAAACTCCATCGTCCGCATCCGTTTCGGTATCCGATGTATACGATTTATAAAGTTCTTCCAGCATTGCGTCTGAAAGCATATTCCATGCCTGCCATTCTTTCGGAAAGCGGCACTTGTTCAAAAATTCCTTTTTATTCATCGGATCCATCACAGTAAATTCTTGGATATTAATAGGTGCAAGAGCTGTGGGAGTTCCTTTATAGGATAGAGGGGCCAAGACGGAAGGGGCAATAAAAATTAAGGGATTTTGGATTATCCGGGATATACCCAAAAAGCCCCGCGCCAGATGGCGCGGGGCTTTCATTTTATAGAACACGATCTATTGAAGCGATTAAGCGACGGTAGCTAGGCTGCCCAATATGGAGTTGAGTGTCGCACTCGGACGCATCGCCGCCTTAACCTTGGCTGGATCCTGGCGATAATAACCGCCCAAATCAACCGGCTTGCCTTTAGAGACTTTCAGCTCTTCAAGAATCACATCCAATTTGGCCTCCAGGTCTTTGGCGACGGGAGTGAAATGATCTTTGAGAGCCTGATCGTCATTTTGTGCGGCTAGTTCCTGAGCCCAATACAGGGCCAGGTAAACATGAGTTCCGGCATTATCCAACTGACCCAGCTCGCGGCCGGGGGATTTTTTATTTTCCATTAGCTTGCCGCTGGCCCGTTCCAGGGTGTCTGCCAAGACTTGAGCTTTCGCATTGTTGCGGGTCCGGGCCAAATGCGCCAACGATTCCGAAAGCGCTAAAAATTCACCCAGAGATTCCCATCGCAAATGTCCTTCTTTGACAAACTGCTGAACATGCTTGGGCGCCGAACCACCTGCACCGGTTTCAAAAAGACCTCCGCCTTTGATCAACGGCACGATGGACAGCATTTTGGCGCTGGTGCCCAACTCCAGGATCGGGAACAGATCGGTCAGATAGTCACGCAGAACGTTGCCAGTCGCGGAGATAGTGTCCTGACCTGCCTTGGCGCGTTTCAGCGCGTGATTCATGGCATCCACAGGCGCCATGATTTGGATGTCGAGACCGTTGGTATCGTGATCCTTTAAATAGAGGTTCACTTTCGCGATAATCTGCGAGTCATGCGCCCGATTTTTATCCAACCAGAAAACAACCGGGGTTGAGGATAACCGGGCCCGGTTCACCGCCAGCTTCACCCAATCCTGGATTGGGATGTCCTTGACCTGACAGCCGCGGAAAATATCCCCTTCTTCCACATCGAGTTCATGCAGGACATTTCCGGCGCCATCAATCACCCGGATAGAACCTTTGCCGGGCGCTTCGAAGGTTTTGTCGTGGGAACCGTATTCCTCCGCCTTTTGGGCCATCAGGCCGACGTTGGGAACCGTGCCCATGGTGGTCGGATCGAATTCACCGTTCTCCCGGCAAAAATCGATGGCCGACTGATAAATACCGGCATAACTGCTGTCCGGTATCATGGCCAGGGTGTCGTGCTCTTTACCATCCGTGCCCCACATTTTACCGGAGGTACGAATGGAGGCCGCCATGGAGGCATCAATAATGATATCGCTGGGAACGTGTAGATTGGTAATGCCTTTATCAGAATCCACCATCGCGAGTTCCGGCCCATTTTTCAGGCAGGCTTCAATATCGGCTTTGATCTCATCTTGTTGAGCGGCTGGCAGACTTCCAATTTTTGCATAGACGTCACCCAAACCATTGTTGGCATTGACGCCTAATTCTTTAAACACCTTCTCATGTTTCTTGAATACGTCTTCGAAATAGACCGTCACGCCATGACCAAAGATGATCGGATCGGAAACTTTCATCATGGTGGCTTTCATGTGCAAAGACAGCAACACGCCCTGCTTTTTGGCTTCCGGCATCTGCTCCTTGATGAAGTGGCGCAACGCACTGCGGCTCATCTTGGTGGCATCGAACACATCGCCTTTGTCAAGTTTGATACCGGCCTTGAGTACCTTAGTGCTTCCGTCCGCGCCGACAAATTCTATTTTGCCGGAACCAGCCTGCTGGTCAGAAATGGTCGCGGATTTTTCATTGGAGCGAAAATCACCGCTTTTCATGGTGGCTACATTTGTTTTGGAATCTTTGGACCATTTGCCCATTTTATGTGGATTACTCTTGGCGTAATTTTTGACTGAAACAGCCGCCCGGCGATCGGAGTTGCCTTGACGCAAAACGGGGTTGACCGCGCTTCCCTTAACCTTGTCGAACCGGGCTTTGATTTCCTTTTCCTCGTCATTTTGCGGATTTTCAGGGTAGTCGGGAATATTGTAGCCCTGGGATTGTAATTCCGCGACAGCCGCTTGTATTTGAGGAAGGGATGCACTGATATTCGGGAGCTTGATGATATTGGCATCCGGCTGCATAACGATTTCACCCAGCAAAGCCAGGTCATCCGGTTGCTGTTGTTCTTTCGTCAGCCTGTCGGGAAATTGCGCAATAATTCTGCCTGCAAGCGAAATATCTTTGGTGCCTACATTAATATCTGCCGCTTGCGTAAACGATTGGATGATCGGAAGAAAAGATCCGCTGGCAAGCTCAGGCGCTTCATCAACTTTCGTGTAAATGATATCTGGTTGTTCTGACATGGTTTTTTCCTCATATATAAGTGAAAAATTACTTAAGAATATAGATTTTATCAATCAGTCAGACTGCCTCATGACAAAGTCTTGCGGGACACAGTTTCCTGAGTTCAATGGATAGCTCAGAACCCCCCATAAAGAGCGCCCTACTTGCAGTCGAATTCATAGCCAGAAGGGAAATTTAGTTTTCTAAATTGCGCATAATATAGCTCAAATGAAAGCAAAACTCATCAAATTTTTAGCCCTCTACAGGAAACGGGCTCTTAAAATCGGCCTGGTTTTTCATTTTCCAGGCCGCTCACTCCAAATCCTCCAGTTTTTTGACCAGGAGGGTGTTAATGAGGCGTTCTTTCACCCGCTGGATCAGCGGCGGGAAGTTCAGTTTGCGTCCATCCAGTGACACCGAAAATACATCGATTCCTCGGCCGCCACGGGTGGCGATTTTGGCGCGGTGGGGCCGAATGCCGAAGCTCCGGAACGTGTGCGCAATTTTGTACAGCATGCCGGGATGGTCGCGCGCTTCGATCCGGATCAGGGTAAAGGGATTTTCTGAGTAATTTTCGACTTGGATTTGAGGTTCGAGAGCCGCCTCGTCGGGTGTCTCGTTCAACAGCCGGGTGCGTTCCTTAAGCAAAGCGCCCAGGGTTTTGGTTTGGTCCAGCAGGTCTTTGAGATTATTTTGAATTTCCTTCCACACGTTTTCGACACTGCCAAAAATATTAATAGCCTGCTGGCTACTCACCTGAACGACAATGATGACGAGGCCATCCTGCCTCGAAAAAATTTGCGCGGAAAGAATGTTCAACGCTCGCGCGGTCAGGGTGCCCACCAGGTTCTTGAATAGGCCGATATTGCTCTGACCGCACAGGGCCAGGTCGAAAAATTCTTCCGAGGGATGATCCCGGAACTGTATGGCAAAATCATCGTCCCCCTTTTGTTCCACCAGGCGAATGTGGTCCACGATGTCGTTGGAGTCCGCAGTATGCAGATAATCGTCCGGCATGGTCTCCAAGTGCTGGTCGATGACTTCTTTAGGGGTTTGATTGGCCAACTTGGAATAGACTGCCTGGCGGGTAGTCTGTGGTTTTTCCTCCAAAGATTTCGGTCGCACCAGATAGTTCCGGGTGCGTTGGTACACCTCGGTCAGTAGAATTTTTTTCCAGGATGTCCAAGTTCCCGGTGCTACCGCGTTCAGCTCGGCGTAGCTCATCAGCAGTAAGAGGCCGAGTTTCTGCGGTGTTTCGGCGAGTTGACCCAGTTTACGGATGGTCGTTGGATTATGAATGTCCTCATGGAAGGCAATTTCATTCAGGGTGTGCAATTGGCTGATCAGAAAAATCAGAAGATCACGTTGTTCCGAGGTCAACATCAAATCTTCGAACACGCGGGATAGCGATTCGTGGGTTTGCGAAGTCGTTGATTCCTCTCCTTCCTTTTCAAGTGAATGCAAAAGGCACGCCAGTTTGAGAATCACCCGGTGATCCGTTTCGTCATACAACTCCTGAAATTTTTTCAGACCCTCGTCCGATAGGTCCGGAAGACTTTCCAGAAAGTGGACCATACGCAGGCCATGTTCGTCCGCCGTATACCGGTGATAGAAATCGTAACTGATCCGGTACTGCGATTGACCGAATTCGGGAACCAGCCGGGCCAGTAAGTTGGCTTCGTGCATCAGGCGCAAAACGTTTTCCGATTGGGGGTGATCCAGAATGCCGAACAGAAATTCTGCAACCTTGGGGCTTGCGATGTAATGGGAATCCACCAGATCCACGTTATGGCGAATCAGGCGGTTCAGTTGCGTGTCCGGTTGCAGTCCATACTGCTGGCACAGTTGGAATGCTTTGAGAAATAAAGATAAATCGTTTTTAAGCAGGTTTTCATTTAAATCCTGCGCGGACAGTTTGTTTTTTTTGAGAATGAATCCGTTTTCCAGATGGGTCTGTTGCAGTTGTGTCAGGATATTTTGAAGCGTGGGTTTGACTTCGAGGCACCGGTAGAATATATCTGAGCTTATATGCCGTATCCGGGTGGCGTGCATGAAATAATCGCGCATGAAGGATTCGGCATCGCCCTCTCCATCTTTCCCGTGGTAACCCAAGTGTACCGCCAAGTTCTTTTGAATTCCCATCTCCAGCACATCAAACTTCTTGCCTTTCTGGTAATGCAACTCGTTGCGGACCTTAAGTAGAAAATTCACCGATTCGGCCAGTTGATCCAGCTCTTCCGGGGTGACCACATCGGCCCGTTGAATTTCCTGCAGAGAAATGCCGTCGAAGGATACCGCCACCGCCCACTGCGCCGCATGGTAATCCCGCAAACCTCCCGGACCGTTTTTGATATCCGGTTCCGGGTGGCTGGTCACGCCTTCACGGGTGTCCGAAGACTCAAAAATTGTTTTCAGATTTTCGTTGAGAAATTCTTTGGCTCTCTTTTTAAGAACATTTTTGCGGATCGAGTTCCATAACTTTTGATAGAGCGGATAGGTGCCGGTCAGGAACCGGGTTTCGGTCATGGACGTACGGATGGTGGGATCGTCCTGTGCTAATATCTGGCACTCCTTAATCGTCCGGCAACTCTGCCCGATTTCCAGTCCGATTCCCCACAGCACGGAAGTAATATCCTGAATGAACCGGTCCAGGGTCTTATCCATTTTTTTTTGCAGGAGAAACAACAGATCGATATCGGAACCGGGATTGAGTTCGCCCCGGCCGTATCCTCCCACCGCCACCAGAGCAAACTTGTCCGGTAAATTTTTGTTTTGATACTCTTCCAATTCGGAGAGCGTGGTGACCACATGCCGGATGACCTCATCGATGAGCCCGGTCAACGCCTGGATGATTTCTCTTCCTCCGGCGCCGGCCCGGTGCCAATCTTTTATTTTTTCGTGCTCCTGCTGGATCAGGTCCTTGAACTTGAGGAAATAGTCCAGGCGCACCTTGGGATCCGCCGGAATCTGCCGGACCGAAGAGAAATCGAGATCGAACTGATGGAAGAGAGCTTTGGGACTCATGGTTCCTGATGGAATCTCCAAAAAGACAGTTTATGGGTGCGCGTTGGGTTCTGTTGATTGAATCATGTATTTTAAGGAAAACAAAGGAATATAAAAGGTTAAATTGTCCGGACCGGAACCGGGATTCGGACTTTGTTTTAAAGTGGACGTTTTCCTGTTCGCCGGAACGAATCCGGCCAAATTTGCTTGACAAAGCGGGGGTTAATCTTATACGTTACTTTTTCTCACAGTTCATTATCACAAGAGTACTTGCCGGTGTGACTGCCGATTTGCATCATTACGATTATTCAAATAATCGATAGCTCATTTTTAAAATTGTTGTGCCAGACAATCTGGAAATGTCAAAATTCGAAGGAAAAAATACCTTCGAATTCATGGATGCGGTGAAAGCATGGAAGAACGCGAAACTGTGCAAGAAGCTTGTCTCTTCTGTTTGATCTTTTAATTTTGCGAGGACGAGAATGGGACTTATGCGAAAGAAGATCACCGTAATCGGCGCGGGCCAGGTCGGCACCACGGTGGCTCAGTTGGTGGCCTACAAGAATCTGGGTAACGTCGTGCTGGTGGATATCGTTGAAGGGGTGCCGCAGGGCAAAGCCCTCGACCTCCAGCAGTCCGGTTGTCTGCAGGTGTTTGATAGTATCGTGGTCGGCACCAACGATTACAAAGACACGGCGAACTCGGATATTGTGGTGATCACCGCGGGTTTGCCCCGGAAACCGGGCCAGGATCGATCGGCTCTCCTCAAGACCAACGCCAAGATCGTCAAGAGCGTGACCGAACAGGTCATGCAATATACGAAAGACCCCATCATCATCGTGGTTTCCAATCCGCTTGACGCCATGGTCTATCTCGCGAAAAAAGTCTCCGGCCTGTCAAGGAACCATGTTCTCGGCATGGCGGGAGTGTTGGACTCCGCCCGGTTCCGCACCTTTGTGTCGCTGGAGTTGTCCTGTTCGTTGGTGGATGTCGATGCCATGGTGCTGGGCGGGCACGGCGATTCCATGGTGCCGATGCCGCGTTACACTACCGTCTCCGGCATTTCTATCACCGACCTGATGACGCAGGAGCAAATCGAACGGCTGGTGGATCGCACCCGCAAAGGCGGGGCGGAAATCGTCGGCCTGCTCAAAAACGGCAGTGCGTTTCTAGCGCCCGGCGCTTCCGCCGTCAAGATGATCGAAGCCATCCTGCGGGACAAACGGAGAATCCTGCCCTGCACCGCTTACCTGGATGGGGAATACGGCTGGAGTAATATTTTCTTCGGGGTGCCGGTGGAGTTGGGCGCCCAGGGCATTGATAAAATCATCGAACTGAATCTGACCCCGGACGAAAAGAAAGCGCTCGATAAATCCGCAGCCGATGTGAAAGTGATGATCGACGAAGTCGACGCCTTTCTCAAAGAGTAAGATAACTTTCCCGAATTTTTCCTACCGCACAATCTCAAACTGATCGAATACCGTTACGCCCGTTTCCTTACCATCGCATTCCAACGAAATATTTTTCCACATCGGATCGTCGGCATGCCAGCGCGGGTTTTGTTTTTCAACTTGTGCCGGTTGGGGAGGGCACACGCGGTAAGTTTTGGCGGACAAGCCATCGTGCGAGATTTCCAGTGTCAGGTAATGAAACATGAGGGCGCGTTTCGCGAGGGCATCGAACACGGCGTCCGGTGCGGTGCGTTTATTTTTACTCTGCTGATCGGCAAACGGTTTGAACGTGGCCCCACCACCCCCCGCAACCACATGTGTCACCCCGGTTTCCTTGGTGTATTTCGATATCTTGACCACCGGAAGAGAGCCGTTTCCCTGGGGAATACCCATCGGGAAAAACCGTTCATAGGAGTGCTGATTGCCAGCCAACACGAGATCGGGATGCAAGGTATTGATCTGTTTTAATACCGTCTGGCGTTTTTCTTTATACCAGGCGGTAGTGAGCGCCGGTTCGTGCAGGGCGAAGATGATCCACAGGTCCTTCCGCCGTGCTTCGTTCGTCAAAGATTTGAGCCAG
>JAUVMD010000228.1 GCA_030600405.1 Nitrospirota bacterium | reverse complement strand
TCCATCGATCAGGAGGATTTGAAACCGGTGACCCTCTCCCTGCTGTTTCCCGTGGAAGAAGGGGAGGAGGGCATGGAAAAAGCGCTCGAAAACCTGTGCGATCAGGCGTCCGAGGCGATTGACAACGGCGCCACCCTAATTATTTTGTCGGACCGCGGCATTGATGAAAATCATGCCGCGATTCCGAGCCTGTTGGCGACGGGGGCCGTACATCATCATCTGTTGCGCGAAAGGACCCGGACACGCGCCGGTCTGGTGGTGGAAACCGGCGAGGCGCGCGAGATGATGCATTTCGCTTTATTGATTGGTTACGGCGCTGGTGGTATTTTCCCCTACCTGGCTTATGAAACCATCGAGCAGATCATCCGCGATGGAAATTATGTCGAAAAGATGGAGTTTGAAAAGGGGATCGAAAATTTCATCAAGGCGACGCGCAAGGGGTTGTACAAGATCATTGCGAAGATGGGAATTTCCACCATCCAGAGTTATCGGGGCGCACAGATCTTCGAAGCGGTCGGCCTCAATGATTCAGTGATTTCCCGTTACTTTACCGGAACGTCGTCGCGCATCAGCGGGGTCGAACTGGGCGCGATCGCCCGGGAAACCCTGGCGCGGCACCGCAACGCGTACCAGCGGACGAAGATCATCCGTCCGGCGCTGGACCCCGGCGGGGAATACCATTGGCGGCGCGGCCACGAAAAGCATATGGTGAATCCCAACCTGGTGTCCCTGTTGCAGCACTCCACCTGGTCCAATGATTATTCATTGTTTAAGAAATACTCGCAGATCAGCGACGAGCAGAATACCCGCGACTGCACCCTGCGCGGATTGTTCAGGTTTAAAAAACGGGAGCCGGTTGCCCTCGAGGAAGTGGAACCGGTCGAAGAGATCACTAAACGATTCTGCACCGGGGCGATGTCAATCGGGTCGATTTCCCGCGAGGCGCATGAAACCCTGGCCATTGCCATGAACCGTCTGGGGGGCAAAAGCAATACGGGTGAAGGCGGAGAAGACTCGGTACGGTATATCCCTGATGCCAACGGCGATTCGCGCCGCAGCAAGATCAAGCAGGTGGCCTCCGGCCGGTTCGGAGTGAGCAGTCATTACCTGACCAACGCCGACGAGTTGCAGATCAAAATTGCCCAGGGGGCGAAACCGGGGGAGGGCGGGCAGTTGCCGGGCTTTAAGGTGTCCGAATACATTGCCAAGATCAGGCACTCCACACCGGGAGTCGGTTTGATATCCCCGCCGCCGCATCACGATATTTATTCGATTGAAGATCTTCAGCAATTGATTTTCGATCTGCACAACTCCAATCCGGAAGCGGACGTCAGCGTCAAGCTGGTGGCCGAGGCGGGAGTCGGCACCATTGCCGCAGGCGTCTCCAAGGCGCGGGCGGAAGGGGTTCTCATCTCCGGTCACGACGGCGGCACCGGCGCGTCTCCGCAGACGTCGATCAAATACGCCGGCCTGCCCTGGGAGTTGGGCCTTTCCGAGACCCAGCAGGTATTGGTGATGAATGATTTGCGCGGGCGCATCCGGGTGCAGGTGGACGGTCAGTTGAAAACTGGACGCGATGTGGTGATCGGAGCCATGCTCGGGGGTGATGAGTTCGGATTCTCCACGGCGCCCTTGATCACCATGGGGTGCATCATGATGCGCAAATGCCACCTCAACACCTGTTCGGTGGGCATAGCGACGCAGGACCCGGAACTGCGCAAGAAGTTTTCCGGCAAACCGGAGCATGTGGTGACCTTCTTCCAATTCGTGGCCCAAGCGGTGCGCGAGTGGATGGCCGAGTTGGGATTCCGCAAATTCAACGAAATGATCGGGCGTGCCGACCTGTTGGAAATGGATGATGCGATCGACCATTGGAAATCCCAGGGTCTGGATTTTTCGAAAATATTGTTCAGGGCGGATGTGGGTTCGGATATCGCTACTCATAATGTGTGTACCCAGGATTTGAGTGGGGATATCGGCGAAGGGTGTCTCGACCGCAAATTGATTCAGGAATGTCGGTCGGCGATTGAGCATCAAAAGCCCGTTTCGGTGAGCACTCTGATCGGTAACGTGGACCGCGCGACCGGGGCCATGCTGAGTTATGAAATATCGAAACGGTACGAGGAAGAAGGTCTGCCGGAAGATACCATCCGGATTGATTTCAAAGGCTCGGCAGGACAAAGTTTCGGCGCGTTTCTAGCGCCGGGGGTGACCTTTACCCTGCGCGGTGACGCCAACGATTATATCGGCAAGGGACTTTCCGGCGGTCATCTGGTCGTGTTTCCCTCAGAGGAATGCCCCATCGTGCCCGAGGAGAATATTTTGATCGGCAACGTGGCCCTGTATGGCGCTATTGCCGGCAAAGCCTTTTTCCGGGGCGTGGCCGGGGAACGGTTCGCCGTCCGCAATAGCGGAGCGCATACGGTGGTGGAAGCCGTGGGAGATCACGGGTGTGAATATATGACCGGCGGACGCGTGGTGGTGCTCGGCGAAACGGGGCGGAACTTCGCCGCCGGAATGAGCGGTGGTATCGCCTACGTGCTGGACCGGGAGGGACAGTTTGCCATCCATTGCAACCAGAGTATCGTCGATCTTCTTCCCGTTGAGGAGGAAGAGGATATCCAAGAACTCCGGAACTTGATCGAAGAACATCGAAAACTAACGGGCAGCACAGTGGCTGAAAAAATTCTGAATGAGTGGGAGGCGATGCTTCCCAAGTTTGTCAAAGTGTTCCCGACCGATTACCGGCGAGTGCTGGAAGAACGGAAAAAGAAAGAAGAGCAATTGGAAGAGGTGGCTTAATGGGTGCGGTTAAAGGGTTTATGGAAATTCAAAGGGAGACTCCGAAGTCCCGTCCGGTCAGTGACCGGTTGAAGGATAAGAACGAGGTCTATGAACCGTTCCCGCTGGAAAAGTATCAGGAGCAGGGGGCACGTTGTATGGACTGCGGGGTGCCGTTTTGCCAGAGCAATACTGGATGCCCGCTGGGCAACGCCATCCCCGACTGGAACGATATGGTGTACCGCAACAAGTGGGAAGAGGCGTTGTCCCTGCTTCTCAGCACCAACAATTTTCCTGAGTTCACCGGGCGCATCTGCCCCGCTCCCTGCGAGGGCGCCTGTGTGCTGGCCATCAACGAACCGGCGGTGACCATCCGCAACATTGAGGAGATCATCGCGGAAAAGGGATTTGAGAACGGCTGGATGCAGCCGAATCCACCGAAAAAGAGAACGGGTAAAAAGGTAGCGATCGTCGGGTCGGGTCCGGCCGGACTGGCCGCCGCGGATCAGTTGAACCAGACCGGGCATACAGTGACGGTTTACGAAAAGGCAGATCGCATCGGCGGGCTTTTGATGTATGGTATCCCCAACTTTAAACTGGAGAAAAGAATTGTAAAACGTCGGATTGATTTGATGGAGGCGGAGGGTGTCATTTTTAAACCCAATTCGCATGTCGGGGTGAACCTGCCCGGCAAAGAACTGTTGGATAATTTCGACGCGGTCATCCTGTGTTGCGGTTCCGAGAAGCCGCGTGAGTTGCCGGTGCCGGGGAGGGAGCTGGATGGCATTCATTTCGCGATGGATTTTCTTCCTCAGCAGAACCAGCGCGACGAAGGCGACACGGTCCCCGAGGACATCAGCATTACCGCCAAGGATAAAAACGTACTGATCATCGGCGGCGG
>JAUVMD010000136.1 GCA_030600405.1 Nitrospirota bacterium | reverse complement strand
GTTTTTATTTATCCCGAAGGACCGACCGATGCCGGCGACGGGCTATGGAGCTGGTGGAAAGACGGACCGCGCCAAAAGGAGGCGGTCACTCATTTTCTGGATTACACCACTCAGATGGTCGACGAGGCGCACCGTCACCTGAAAAAGTTGACGGATCATGATCCGCATATCTGCATGTGGGGATTTTCTCAGGGCGGCGCCGCGGCGCTGGTTTATTCGCTCCTGGGATCCCACCCTCTTCATAAGGTAGCCTCAGTGTGCGGTTTCCTTCCCGAAATTTCCGGTGATTGCCCCAAACAGATTCACAGCACTTCCATCCTGGGCATTTATGGACTCAACGATGAGGTTGTCCCCTCTTTCCTCGCGGAGCACGCCCTCGAAGAGCTGGAAGGCCAGGGTCACCTTCTTACCAAAAAAGAGACCCCCCAGAGCCACGAAGTCAATGCCGAAAATATCACGGACTTAACGCAATTTTTTGAATCCGATTGATCCCACCTCCAACCACCCCGAATTCTATTGACAGTCCGGGACCTTCTGATATGCTGGCACCCAATTAAACTGTTCCGCGTTTAGATGTAAGGAAAGACGGTGCGAATCCGTCGCGGGCCCGCCGCTGTAACCGGGGACGAACCCTGCTCGAAGCCACTGTTTCTGAGGAAACGGGAAGGCGCAGGTATTAGGCCGATCCGGGAGCCAGAAAGCCTGTCTGAACCGGCTTCACACACTCTTCGGTACCTGAGAGGTGAAGGGCTATCGCAAGAAACCCCCTTTCCTCCCGGAAGGGGTTTTTTGTTGGCCTTCCAGGTCTCCGAGCAGGAGTTAAACTCATGGTTGGCCATCCCACTCCCCGCGTGGCACCGGGGATTTTAAAACGCATCGCTCTGTTCTTCTGCGCCGGTCTTTTCATATGGATCGACAGCTCCTGGGCCGCGCCCCAATATCCCCAGCGCATCATTTCCATGTCACCCTCGATTACCGAAACGCTGTTCGCTCTGGGGGTGGGAAACCGTGTCGTCGGCGTTACCGATTTCTGTTCTTACCCGAAAGTAGCCTGCGCCCTACCCAAAATCGGCGGCCTGCTGAATCCCAGTGTCGAGGCTTGGATCATCCTTAAGCCGGATTTGATCATCCATCAGGATGACAGCCATAAATTGCGGATCAACGCGCAAAATCTAGGCATCCGCACGCTTGCCGTTTCCATGACAAGCCTCCAAAACATATTCAATACCATCCAGACATTCGGCGATGTGCTTGGGTGCGAAGCCGACGCCCAGGCTCTCATTGAACAATTGCAATCCGGGATACAACGCCAGCAAGCCCGCCTGAGGAACATCCCCAAAAAGACAACGCTTCTGTTATTGGGTGACGGCAGTAATCCCGGCGGCGCTTTGTACGCCGTGGGCAGAAGCACCTTTCTCGGGGAACTGCTGGAGTTGGCGGGTGGGGAAAACATTCTGACCGATCCCGAAATAAATTATCCGAAAATTTCGAAAGAATTTATTCTACGCCATTCGCCGGCGGTCATTATCGAAGCCGGTCCCGATGCGAACATGTCGGCCGGCGAAAAGGAAAAAAAACTCAAACAATGGCAACGGTTCCCCACGTTGACCGCCGTCAAAAATGAAACCATTTTTTTTATCGGGGCCGATTATATTCTCATTCCCGGTCCCCGGTTTCTCAATATTCTGGATCATTTCGCCCGGGCGATTCACCCGGACGCGTTTAAGGATTGAAGCGATGATAACAGAAACCCAAGCATCAACGGCATTGATCGCAGCAAAAGACCTGACCTTTGCCTACGCCGAAGAGCCGGTACTCAGGGATATCTTCCTCAACTTTCAAGCGGGGGAATTCACGGGCGTCATCGGGCCCAACGGTTCCGGCAAATCCACCCTGCTTAAATTAATCGGAGGCATCCTGCCCTCCCCCTCCGAAACGGTCTTCTTTAAAAATCGCGAATTGAGCCGTTACAAAAAAAAGGAACTGGCCGTATCCATCGCTTGGATTCCGCAGGACAAGCAAATGGCGTTTTCTTTTAAAGTAATCGATATCGTGCTGATGGGCCGCCACCCTTATCTTTCGCCCCTGTCGTTTGAAGGGGAAGACGATTACCGGATCGCACAGGAAGCCATGAAGCAAACCCAGGTTCTGGAGTTTGCCCATCGGAGCTTCAATGAAATCAGCGGCGGGGAAAAACAGAGGGTTATGATCGCCAGCGCCATCTCGCAGAAACCGGAGGTGATGCTCCTCGACGAACCCACCTCGGCACTGGACATCAAATACCAGATTGAAATCCTCAGCATTTTAAAACAACTGAACGAGCAGGAAAATAAATCACTCATCCTTGCCATGCACGATCTGCATCTGGCCTCGAAATTCTGCAAACGGCTGGTCCTCCTGAAAGAAGGCCGCGTGTTTTGCGAGGGTCCACCCGCCGAGGTTCTTAAAAAAGAAATTCTAGAAGAAGTGTATGAGGTCAAAGTTAAAATTTTCCAAGATGACGAAGACGGCAGTTTGCTGGTCGTACCGGAGCGGTCATGAACAAATTGAACCTCACAACCATGAGTTCCCGGAAATTCACCCTGGGTATCGGTCCGTTCCTTCTGTTATTCCTGGCCACCCTGGTACTGGCACCGTTGATCGGACCCACCTCCATTGACATCGGCAAAGCCTTATCAGGAGGACTCGATGCCGCCAACAACGTGGACGCGGATATCCTGTTTCTGGCCCGCCTTCCGCGGATTCTTTTGGGAGCGGTCACCGGCGCGGCCTTGTCGGTCACCGGCGCAGTGTTTCAGGCCCTTCTGCGCAACGACCTTGCGGCACCGTTCACCCTGGGGGTTTCCAGCGGCGCGTCCCTCGGTGCGGTGATCGCGATCAGCCTCAATCTGAATTTCACCATTCTGGGAATCTCCACCCTGTCCATTGCCGCGTTCGCGGGCGCACTGGGGACCATGTATCTGGTATTTGGCCTGGTGAAAACCCGGCATGGGGATTTTCCGACCTCCGTTCTTCTGCTGGCGGGAGTTACCGCCAATTTCTTTTTCGCGTCGATGGTCATGTTCATTCATTACATGGCCGACTTCACGCAATCGTTCCGGATCGTCCGCTGGCTGATGGGCGGCCTGGACATCACCGATTATCAGACCGTGTGGTCCATCTTCCCTTTTGTGATTCTGGGCATCGGCGGTCTCTTCTTCGTGTCACGCGATCTGAACCTGATCAGCGCCGGGGTGCAATCGGCGATGAGCCGTGGAGTCGACGTGGTGCGAACTCAGAAAATCGGTTTCATCATGGGGTCTTTGATTACAGGTACTGTGGTAGCCATCAGCGGTCCCATCGGGTTTGTCGGGTTGATCGTGCCGCACATCGTGCGCCTCCTGATCGGCCCGGACTTGCGGTTGCTGATCCCCGGCTCGATGTTCTTCGGCGCCAGCTTTCTGATCTTGTGCGATACGGTGGGACGCACCCTGATCGCCCCGGCGGAAATTCCGGTAGGCGTTATTACCGCCATGCTGGGCGGTCCATTTTTCGTCTGGCTGTTAAAACGGCAACATAAACGGGGAAATGTATGAGCGCCAAAACGTTGATGATCCAGGGCACCGGTTCCGGAGTGGGCAAGAGCATTATCACCGCCGCCTTGTGCCGTGCCTTTTATCGTGCGGGTCATAAAGTCGCCCCATTCAAAGCGCAGAACATGTCTTTGAATTCGTATGTAACCGAAGAAGGGGGAGAGATCGGCCGTGCCCAGGTGTATCAGGCCGAAGCCTGCGGCATTGCGCCACACGTGGACATGAACCCTATCCTGCTCAAACCCAGCGCCGATAACAATTCGCAGGTCATCGTCATGGGAAAGGTAATGGGACAGCGCAACGCTAAGGATTATTACGCCGATCGTCCCAATTATATAAAAGAGGTTGCAGGCGCCTTCGATAATTTAAAAAATAAATACGAACTCATCATCATGGAAGGCGCCGGCTCGCCCGCCGAAATCAACCTTCGAAAGTACGATATGGTCAACATGGCGATGGCAGAAATGGCCGATGCGCCGGTATTGATCGTCGGCGACATTGACCGCGGCGGCGTGTTCGCCTGGATGAAGGGAACCCTGGACTTACTCACCGAATCCGAACAAAAAAGAGTGCGCGGATTCCTTATTAACCAATTCCGGGGCGACCTCGATCTATTGAAACCGGGTATCACTCAATTTGAGGAGATGACCGGTAAGCCGATATTAGGTGTCATTCCATTCGATGCAGAATTATATGTCGATGAAGAAGACGCCATTCCTCATCATAGTTTGCCCTTTGTGAATAGCCATCCAAGCGTGATGGACATTGCCATTGTTCAATTACCACACATCGCGAATTTTACCGATTTCTCACCATTGGTCTCCGACCCCGGAGTGGCGGTTCGCTATATCCGAAGTCCCGTCCAGGCGGGTCGTCCGGACCTGCTGATCCTTCCCGGCACCAAGAACACCATCGGCGATATGCAATTCATCAAAGAAATGGGTTGGAATCAATACATTCAATCCTTCCATGATGAAGGTGGATTGATCCTGGGCGTCTGTGGCGGATTCCAAATGCTGGGAACGCGGTTGTCGGATCCGCACCATATTGAAAGTCCCATTGAGGAAATCGCGGGGCTCGGTCTCATACAGGCCACCACGACCATGGAGCATGAAAAAATCACCCGGAGGAGACTCCGCCCCACCCTCGCCTCTTCTATTTTCGAGCAGGGGTTGGAGGTGGACGGCTATGAAATTCATTCCGGACGAACGGAATTTCAAAAAGAGTATCCCCTTCTCTTTCAGCCTGCCAACGGCGATTGCCCTTACAGTCTGGGATTGTCCAATGAAGAGGGGAACGTTATCGGTACCTATCTACACGGGTTTCTGGATAGCGATCCAATAAGAGAAGGGCTTTTGAAGTATGTAAGAGAACGGAAAAATTTGCCGCAACCGGAAGAAAAATTCAATTACCGGGAATTCCGTTCCCGGCAATTGGACCGGCTGGCGAATTTGGTCACGCAATCAATCGACATGAATGAGGTGAAACGT
>JAUVMD010000204.1 GCA_030600405.1 Nitrospirota bacterium | reverse complement strand
GGCTTTGGGTCAGAACCCGGATCAGTGTATCGATATTTTTTTGCGACACGATCAGAGGCGGAATGAACCGCAGCGTTCCCGGCTGAATACTGTTTACCAGAATTCCCTGCTCCATACAATCCTTCGCTACATCAGCGGAGGAGCCGTCGATATCGATGGCCAGAATCAGCCCCATACCCCGGACATTTTTGATAATGGGGAATTTTTTCGCCAGCTCTTTCAAACGCGCAAGAAAATACTTTCCGGTTTCCCGCACGTTTTTAAGAAAATCCTTTTGACTCACGATTGCCACCGATGCCAGTGCGGCAGCGCACACCAAGGGATTGCCGCCGAAGGTGCTGCCGTGGGTTCCCGGTCCGAGCGATTTTGCCACCTGATTCGTCATCACCAGTGCGCCGATGGGCACTCCGGCGCCCAGTCCCTTGGCGAGGGTCATGATATCCGGTTTCACTCTAAATCCCTGATAGGCGAACAATTGACCGGTTCGTCCGAATCCGGTTTGTATTTCATCCAGGATCAATAATGCATCCCGTTCGGTGCACAGTTTCCGCAATTCCTTGAGATAATTTCTTCCGGGAATGTTGACGCCGCTTTCGCCTTGAATGGGTTCGACCATCACCGCGCAGGTTTTGGACGTGATGGCTTTCTTCATTGCCGCAATATCATCGAACGGAACGTATTTGAAGCCCGGTACCAGCGGGCCGAACCCTTTTTGAATATTATCCTGCGGGGTCGCGCTCATCGCTCCCAGAGTGCGCCCGTGGAACGCTTTGTAGGTGGTGATGATTTCGAATTTATTTTTTTGTCCCTGGTCAACATAAAACCGCCGTGCGAGTTTGATGGCACCCTCGTTGGCCTCAGTTCCGCTGTTACAAAAAAACACTTTGTTACCGAAACTCAACCGGGTGATTTCCGCCGCGAGCCGCGCTTGCGGTTCGATATGAAACCAGTTGGAAACGTGAAGCAATTGCCCGGCCTGCTTGCGGATCGCTTGAACCACTTGGGGAGGGCAATGACCGAGGCTGTCCACCGCCACGCCAGCAACAAAATCGAGGTACTTGTTTCCCGATGCGTCCCAGACATTCATACCCTTACCCTTGACGAGAGCGATAGGATAGCGTCCAATCGTGTTGGCGACATGGCGCTTGGTCAGTTGAATGATTTTTTTATTCATCTTTAAATTCAATGGGTTAGGGGTAGCAGGCTGGGGGTTCAGCTTTCGTGATACAATGCTCATTCCTTCCAAAGCAAAAAACTTTATCACAAAGTCCTGGCGAATGACATGATAAACCAAATCCTCCAAAGCCCACGCGTGGCGCGGGTTTACGAGTCGATAGTGAACGCCGTGTTTCCGCGCAGTTGTGTCGGTTGCGGACTCAGCCGGAAAAGCGGCGGGGATTATTTGTGCGGGTTATGCCGCGACGACCTCTTTGTGATCGACGATCCGTTATGCAACACCTGCGGGATTCCCGCCGATATTGACTACGATTATCCGGCGGAAGGATTCGAGTGCGGTTGGTGCCGCAAGGGCGGATTTCGATTCAACCGGGCGCGCTCACTCGGATTGTACGACTCGGTCTTAAAGGAATTGATTCATTTTTACAAATACCGCAACCAACCGGGCGCGATCAATGAGATCGAACCCTTTTTACGGGATTATTTTGGAACATGCCGGGAGGAGTATCAGGGGTACTCAGTGGCTTCGGTGCCTCTGCATGTGAAGAAACTGAAAGAACGTGGATTCGATCAGTCTTTTGTTCTGGCGCATAAGATAGCGGAAATTCTGGATTTGCCACTCCTGGTTCGGCCCTTGAAACGTATCCGCGAAACCTTTCCCCAGGCCCGAAAAAACCGGGCGGAACGTTTTCAAAATGTCCGGGGGGCGTTTGAAGTGGTGGACACCGAAGCGGTGTTTGATAGAAATATTTTGTTGGTCGATGATGTGTTCACCACCGGTTCGACGGTGAACGAGGTGGCCCGGGTATTGAAGCAAGCCAAAGCGGGTCGCGTGCAGGTCTTCACCCTGGCGCGGGCTTGAAAACCACCGCTCCCGTCAGGGAATCAGCGGAAGCTTCCGGTGACCCAGTACCAGCACAGGATGCTGGCCGCGTAGCCCAGGGCAATAGCCCAGGACCATTTCATGTGGGAGAGGAAGGTGTAGTTTTTCCGGTCGACGCCCATCACCGCCACCCCGGCGGCCGAACCGACGGACAGGAGACTGCCGCCCACACCGGCGGTCAGCGTGATCAACAACCACTGGTCGACGCCCATGGCGGGGTCCATTTTCAGCACCGCGAACATGACGGGGATATTGTCGACGATGGCTGAAAGAACGCCCACGATGATATTGGACCAGGTCGGACCGATAGTTTCGTACAGGTTTTCACTGACCAGCGCGAGATAGCCGAGGTACTGCAGAGCCCCCACGGCGGTGAGTACGCCGAAGAAAAACAGCAGGGTGTCAAACTCCACCGATGAAATTTTGCTGAAGATGTCAAAATGAGAATTTTCCGCCCGGGGGTTATCGGGACTTCCCAGTTCGTACCCCAGGGGTACGTCTCCCCAGCGTTTCAGATAGTAGCCGTAGAGCATGAGTGCGCCGAGGCCAAGCATCATACCCATGAACGGAGGCAGATGAAAAAAATGATGGAAGCTGACGGCGGCGGCGATGGTACAGATGCCCATGACGATGATCACTTTGGCACCAGGTTTCAAAACAATGGTTTCCGAGGGTTTGTCGGGAGTTTCGTCCGGCAGGAAGAAGAACATGCAGACCGCCGGGATGACCCAGTTGACCAGCGATGGGAGCATGAGATAAGCGAACTGCAGGGTTTCCACTTTGCCGGCGGTCCACACCATCAAGGTGGTGATATCGCCGAAGGGACTCCACGCACCACCTGCATTGGCAGCGACGACGATATTGGTGAACGAGAGAACGATGAATTTTGAATTGCCGCCGCTCACTGCCAGCGCGACGGTGGACATGAGCAGTGCGCTAGTTAAATTATCCGCCAGAGGGGACAGGAAAAACGTGATGATGCCCGTTGCCCAGAACAGGGAACGAAACCCCAAGCCCTTGCGCAGAAGCCACGCACGCAGGGCATCGAAAACGTTCCGTTCCGCGAGGGTATTGATATACGTCATGGCGGCGAGCAGAAAGAAAAACAACGCGCCGATTTCCGCGATCAAGTCTATAACGATATCGTGGGCAGGGCTGTCGGTGATTCCTTCCTGGTATTCATAAAGGCCGATGAAGAACCACATGAGGCAACCCGCAAAGATCACGGGCTTGGATTTTCTCATGTGGATTTTCTCCTCGACCACCACCAGGGTGTAGGCCAGAACAAAAATCATCAAAGAAATGTAACCCACCCACGTGGTGGTCAGAGAATCCATGGAGCGCTCCTTGCGATTGGGTCAAACGAGTTGGGGTTGTGACATAGAGTTGTAAGCAGTTTCTTGAAATGAGGGTCTTCAATCCATGAAAAAGGGTTTTCCCCACTTTGCCAGTAATTCAAAGCAAGCTCCATATATTAAGGGTTTCGTTCAAGCAAAGAAACTGATTTATTTTGGAAATAGGTTATAGCGGAAGGCCTCCGGGGTTTTTGTCCGAATAAAGAGTATATTACCCCACCCTCTTTTGGGGTGTTTCCAGGGTGTTGAAGAAAAGATAGCCTGTGCCGCTCGGCCTGTTTTTCACCGATGAACAATCGGAGAGGGAATGGTTTCACGCTTATATAAAAAAAATGTAATAATTGGCGTAAAATCCCGACCTAATGATGAGGATATTCGCAAGGTTATGGCCGTCTAGAGGTAGTGGTGTGATTGGATTCTGATTAAAGGTTGACTGAAGTTGATTGTGTGCTAACATTTTATATTACGATACTTTAGGGGCTTTTAAATGGTTCAGATGGTCCAATTGACAAAGACCCAAGAGACCCAATCAGCAGAAAGACTGCTAGCTAAAAAATATTTAGGTGAATGCAAAGAATTTATAGATAAGGCAATACCCCGGTTTTTACCTGAAAAAGACGGATACCCTCAGAGTATTCATGAATCCATGCACTACAGTTTGTTTGCTGGGGGAAAGAGG
>JAUVMD010000296.1 GCA_030600405.1 Nitrospirota bacterium | reverse complement strand
GCACATCGACTTTCAAAGCCGTGTTGAGAAATTCAGTAATTGAAGGCTGGCTTCCCCGGGTTTCGTCTGCCGTCCAGTCACGAGGTTGCAGGCTTTCTACCATCAAATGGCGGATACCTCGAATCAACAGATCCCTTTCTTCCAACGTGAGTGGTTGCAACGCTTCGTCGGTTGCGGAACCCGCGTTTGCCAGAGCTTCCAGGATTCGATCCAGCAGGATTGCCAGTTCGGGAGATCTTTTAACGGGCAATGGCTTAGCCACCTCGAAATCCAACGCCTGCAGGGCGGAGTGGATGATGCCCCCGGTATTCAACCGGGCTCTAATAAAATTCCGGCGCAAAGTGGAAGTCAAACCCTGAGAGACCAACGGCAAGTCCAGCGGTTGATCGAGAATGGCATTCACTCCCTGCAGGCGAAACGGACTATAGGTATCTCCTTTGACGGCGGTGGTTACCGCGTGCCGGGTGCGCTCTCGTATTTCCTCAACAACGGCGGAGTAGTCTTCCAACCGCTGGTGGTGACGCAGAATGCGATGAAGCAGAGAATCTTCCGTAGGCAAGGCAGAGGCCTGCAATGATGGAGGAGGGTTACTGGTCTTCGGCACGATCGGTTTGAGAAAAAGTTCTACTGGCAATTCCATCTCCTGGGAACCGCGTTTGATTTTCAATTGAAGGATATTGCCGGGACCCACGTCCTGCACCCTTCGGTTGAAATTCATCATCAGGGAATTTTCTTTACCGATGGACAACTGTTGGCCATCAGTCGCCAGGATCGTGTCGCCAGGCCGCAACCCGGCACGATGGGCGGAGGAATGAGGGAAAACCTCAAGCACTTGAATCGTGGGGGAAAGATCCTCGGCATCTTTCAAAAATATGGGAGGACCTTCCAGCATGGTGATTCCCAACCACCCTTTGGGGGACCGCGGCGGGCGGGTAGGCGTCTCCACCTCTTCCATCACGTCCGGCGGCATGCCGAACAGCTGTTGCACCAGAACCGGGTCCGCGACCATCTCCTCACCTAGTCCCTTCGTCGACTTCTTCCAATAAACGGAAGAGTCCTCCGGTTCCGCCAGCGATGGAGAAGCTCCGGCAAAAATCACTAATAAGATTAAAACCCCTCCTCCCCACCGGCACAATATTTCAAATCGATTTCGTCGCATGAATGTTAAAACCACGTTTGTTGGCGGTAGGTTTTATATGGGTCGCCGAATTTTTGCAGAAGGGCTTTTTCCTCAAAACGCGAACGAATAATATTCAAGGGCAGAACCACCACGAAAAAATAAATCATTCCCACCGTCGAACCCACCGCCAGGAACAGGCCGAACAGAGTCATATCGATTCCCAGGTACACAGGATGCCTTAGAACCTTGTACACGCCGTGTGTCACCAGCCGTTCACCCCCCGGCAGAACCGCCAAAGATTTTCCCAGATGAATCATCGCCACGATCCACAACACCACGCCGGACAACCCGACCGTAAACCCCGCATACACCAGCGGACGAATGCCGAATCCGAAATGTTTGGGCGAAAACCAGGCCACCACCAACGCCAGCAAATAAAGTGACGGCACCAGCACCGTTACAATTGCCGCCTGGGCCGGAGAAAGTGATTCCCAAAAATCAGGTTTGGTTTCATTCATAATTTTTTTAACAGTAGCCGGTCCCACTCATCCTGTCCCTCCAGAATTTTCAGAACGATCCGCACTGCGTATACCGGCAGGTCGAACGCATGGCCCCTCAGTTTAACCGCATCCTTTTCAGTGGTGACGATCAATTTCGCCCCCGTCTGCTTCGCCCGGTTTTCGATCGCTTTCAATTCGTCGGTTGAATAATCATGATGGTCTGGAAAATAATTCTGATTCAAGATTTGCACTGGTACCTGTTCCAACATATGAAAAAAATCGAGGGGATGGGCGATGCCGCAAAACGCCGCGACCGGTTGGTGCTGGAATGTTTCAATCCCGGTTTCCTCTCCCGAACTCAATTCGATAACCGAATGCACCCGCAACCCGGTTTTAATCACCGGCACCCGCTTGCGGTTACACCCATCGATTCGGTCCGTTGAATTGTCCTCACGGCACCGGGTCAGACAGATCAGGTCCGCCCGGCCCATCGCTGACAAGGGTTCCCGCAACTCGCCCGCCGGAAACACGACGCCATTCCCGAAAGGATGGGTTGCATCACATAAAAGAATATTGAGGTCACGATGCAGTGGCAAATGTTGATACCCGTCGTCGAGAATCAGGACGTCGGTCCCAAAATGCTCGATGGCGTATTTTCCCGTTTCGTAACGGACACGGCCGGTCAGAACCGGAATATCTTTCAGCCGCCGGGCCATCATCACCGGTTCGTCCCCCACCACCTCCGGGGAGAACAGGGTTTGTCGACCATCATTCACCACGTTGACGGAATCCCGGGATTGGCCGCCATAGCCACGACTCAGGATGGCCGGTTTGAAACCTTTACCGCGCAGGGTATCGGCCACCATCATCACCGTTGGGGTTTTGCCTGTTCCCCCAAGCGTCAAATTGCCGACACTGATCACCCGGCAGTTCAGACGGCGTGTCTGAAATAATTTTCCTCGATATAACCGCGCGCGCACCCGCTGGCCCAACGCGTAAAACACCGAAACCAGGCGTAACACTCCATACACCGGCATCAGATGAAGAGCGCGCTTGGGAGCAATGACCTTATGGAAAAAGGCTTCGAGGATCATGAAATTTTTCCGTTCTCTTTTCTCTCCATGCAGATGACCCGTGTCTGGTTTATAATCATTAATAATGAAGTTCGCATATAATATTATCATAGCCGCCGCCCTTCTACTGACTTCTCCCTATTGGATAATCCGCATGGGGCTGGACCCATCCTTCCGTTCCGAGATTATTCAACGGACACGGCAATGGAAATC
>JAUVMD010000262.1 GCA_030600405.1 Nitrospirota bacterium | reverse complement strand
TCCCGGAAGTATTCTGATCGACACCAAAGCCTACGGCGAAGCAACGCACCTGCACGAAACATTGCATCTTACGCAAACGTTTCTGGGTCACGTCAACGAGCTGGAAGCGTACGGGCTCAATATCAGGTCCGATCCCCGGTTCCTGATTTTAAACTTTCCTTATTTCGCAAAAGTATTGGAAGCGTTTTTCATCCCGGACATGGGCCAGATCCTGAACGCGTATTTTAAGAGGAACATCCGGGAGAAATCGAATGTGCCGCGCGAGGTTCAGTGGTTTCTGAATGAATTCGACGAAGAGACCCTGCAACGCCTATCCGGAGCCATCACAAAAATGGAACCGCTTCTTGTGGAAGTCAGCCGGTTGAACCGCGAGATCCCCTTGCAGTCGGCCTACTGGAGTGACCGCACCGGTGTACGTTCCTTATTACTGGAAATAGCCGCAGTGAAACACCTGCCTCTTCCGAAACTGACCGTAAGTGCCAAAACCAAAGCTTGGGCGTTTGAGGTGTTCGATCTGCAATTCGATAAAGACGATAACACGCGGCTCGGGTACATCATCGACCGCCGGAGGGAAGCGCTGATGCACCTGCAATACGGCAAAGGACCGAAGGACCCGGCACAGCGTCTCGCCCTGTACTTTCATTATCTGAAGCAAAAATTCATGGATGATACCGGTAATATACTCCTCCCCATCGACAACCCTAAGGCCCTAACGGATTACGTTAACCAAAAGGTGGTGGGTATTGAAACCATGATCCAGCTTCCCGGCTTCACTCCAATAGAAAAAGAAGCCGCCCATGCCTGGGTGGCAACCATCAAAAAAGATCTCGCCGCACTGCAATAAGCTAAAGACTTTTCTAATTCATTAAATTACACTAAAAGTAACTCTAAATAGGAGATTTTAGTGTCGGCCAGAATCTATTTGAATTTATTTTTGGCATTTCTTTTGGTTCTTTGCGGTTGCAGCAAGCCGGGCGTTGTGATCAAACGCTTCGATTACAATGAGAGATATACCCCCTCGTCCTGGAAAAAAATTGTGGTTCTACCTTTTACCGGCGAAAAAAAATTCCAAAGGACCGCCGCGGAATGGTTTTCGTTTTACCTTCAAAAGCAACCGCATTATTCGATCATTACCCCCACTTTAGCGGAAATTGAGATTGAAAAAAGTGGAATGAATATTCCGGAAAAAGGGTTTTCCAGCCAGGAAGCCCGGCAGGCCGCCCGGCTTTTGGGAGCGGATGCTGTATTTACGGGAGATGTTGAAACCCAGAAGAGAGCCAAATCTCCCGTTAAAATTTTGATACAGCTTATAGACGTTAAAACCGGCGAAAAGATTGCAACTCACACCATAGGTTATCCTTCCATGGTTTTTCTTTGGGATAATTTTCAGGAATACGCAAAACTGGCTACCGATGCGGCGGGCAGGGATTTCCTTAAAGTTCTCAAAGGTCTCGCGGAAGGAAGATGGATTGAGCCTCCTGCCGAAAAGCGCACCGTCCAATTACCATGACTCTAATGATATACAAACCTCAACTCAATAGGCTGGCTGCCTTGGCATTGATTATCCTGATCCCGGTGGGGGGATGTATTTGGGGTTCTGTCCAGTACGATCGGACGCTTGAAAAAGAACTGATAAAAAATATTGAGCCGGGGAAAACCACCCGAAAAAATATTCTGGAATGGTTTGGCCCTCCGGAAATTCTGGCCAGAAAAGATGGCGTGGTGTTGCTCCCCCCTTTAGAAACTGGCCAGGGGAAAATGCGAGAAGTCGACTCCAAGGTTTTTTTTAAGTATTTTTTGCAAAGACATCCTATCGCCGAACATCATGTCGTTTATTACTATTTTAATGAGGGGGAAGATATAAACGGATTTTCTATTCCTATTCCTATAGGGACTTTCTTTGTGAGCCTCCCCGCTACTTCAGGTAATCTGCAGCTCAGCGAACTGTGGGTTTTGGTGAACCGCCAAACGGAGCAGGTAGAGGATTACGTATTTCTGGAAGGAGAGGAAAAATAAATATGGGGGTATGGAAGGCAAAGATTCTGTTGGGGCTTTCCTTATGTGTTTTACCGGGCTGTCTCACTCTTTTTAAATACAGCGGTACAGAAATAAAAGCGGCCCAGGTAGCTCAAATTCAACCTGGAAAGACCCTCAAAAGAGACGCGTTGGAGTGGTTCGGGGCTCCCATGACCATCTCCGCCCGTGGTGAAATAGTGGTGATCCCCAAGTCCAGTGTCCCGGACAAAGTATACCGGGTACCCCGGAGGACCACCGTGGTGGAATCGGATACTTTTTTTGATTTATTTTCTCCGAAAGTTGAATTTACAGAATACCATCGGGTGTATTACTTTTACTTTTCGGAAAGCAGGGAACTGATGTATTTTTTGATCCTGGCGATGTATGACGAAATTGACACGAAATTTGACAAATTGTGGTTGTTGGTGGACGAAAGAACCGGCATCGTGGAAGATTATTTTTTTAAAGAAGGGATTCGACCGCTTTTAACTCCGGCTGGAGTGGCACCCGCGGATCGCGGCCACAAAAAAAGGACTCCCCCCACCTCTGAAATAGAAGGAGAAGTCCTCTAAATAATTGAATTGATTTAAATTTTGACCAGCCGTTCGGTGGGTGTGACCGGTGCCGGACCCTTGACGTGGTCCGCCAGGGTTTCCTGTTGGACCTTGTCTTGCAACTTCATCAGCCCATCGATCACCATTTCCGGGCGCGGCGGACATCCGGGAATATAAACGTCGACCGGAATCAAGGTGTCGATGCCCATGACCGTGGCGTAATTGTCATAGAACCCGCCGGAGACGGTACACACGCCGTACGCTACCACCCACTTCGGTTCGGTCATCTGATTGTACACTTTAACCAGGATCGGGGCCTGCTTGTGGCTGATCGTCCCCACCACCATCAACAGATCTGCTTGACGGGGAGAAAACCGCGGAAACGCCGCACCAAACCGGTCCAGATCGTAACGCGGGCCGGCGGCCGACATGAACTCCATTCCGCAGCAAGCGGTGATAAAAGGATATATAAAGAAGGAATATTTTCTCGCCCAGTTGACCGCCTGGGTCATTTGGGTCACGATAACATTATTGCCGAGGCTCATTTCCAGCTCGGACTGGGTTATATCTGACATGAAAAAACTCCTGACATTCGCACTGTTCGGGTTACAATACTGGCGGCATCATAGCAGAGAATATCCGGGAAAACCAAGAAATTGGGCACCCGATTCGCAAAAATTTACTGCTTCCCATGGCTGGAAATGGGGTTTTCCTTGAGCTTGGGGGCGGTTTGGG
>JAUVMD010000240.1 GCA_030600405.1 Nitrospirota bacterium | reverse complement strand
CATGGATTGGGTTCCGGTTGGCGACATTACGAAGACCCATGGTTTGAAGGGGGAAGTCAAGCTTCGGCCATTGGTGAACGATCCGAGTCTGGTCCAGGGAACCCATCGTGCCCGGATTGTGGGAGATGACGGGGATTCCGTTGAGACAGTACTGGAAAAAGTCCGCGGACAGGGTGGACGATGGATCGTCAAGTTCAAGGATTGTAAAACCATTGAGCAGGCACAAGCCCTGGTGGGGCGGTCTCTCGAAATATACTGTGAAGATTTTCAACCCTTGCCCGAGGGCGAGTATTACTGGTTTCAGATTGAAGGCATTCGGGTTTTCGACGAGGAAGACCGGTATTACGGAACGGTGAACGAAATCATTGTCACCGGCAGTAATGATGTGTACGTGGTTCAGGATGGCAACAAAGAACTCCTGCTTCCGATGATTGACTCCGTGGTCAAGTCCATTGACCTCAAGGAGAACAAACTGGTTTTTCATATCATCGAGGGATTGCTTGAAGACCATCCGGTTTGACATTATATCGATTTTCCCCGGGATGTTTGATTCCCCGTTTCGTGAAAGCCTGTTGAACAAGGCGCAGGATAACGGCATCGTCGAAATCAGGACGCATGATCTCCGCGATTACACACTGGACAAACACGCACGGGTGGACGATACGCCTTTCGGCGGCGGCGTGGGAATGGTGATGAACATCGAACCCATCGACCGTGCACTGGAAGCAGTTAAAAAGGATCGTCCTAAAGCGTATAGCATTCTGTTATCGCCCGGCGGTTATCGCTTCGATCAGGAAAAAGCCTGGGAGCTTTCCCACAAGGAGGAAATCATCCTCGTGTGCGGACGCTACGAAGGGGTGGACGAGCGGGTGTCCGAACTGGTCGACGAAGAGTTATCAATCGGCGATTATGTGTTGAACGGCGGCGAAGTGCCCGCCATGGTCGTGGTGGAAGTTGTGGCCCGTCTGGTACCCGGCGTGGTCGGAGATGAACAGTCGCTGGCCGAGGAGTCGTTCTCCGGCAAGATGCTGGAGTACCCGCAATACACGCGCCCGCAGGAATACAAGGGATACACGGTGCCGGAAGTTTTGGTTTCTGGTGACCACAAGAAAATAGAAGCATGGAAGCGGCAGGCAGCGCTTAAGAAAACGGCAAAATACCGTCCCGATTTGTACCGCAATATTAAAACGGACGGTTCTGAATAAACCCGCGGAACACGGCATAGATTGACCGAATCGGTTCATACGAATATCGACATCGCGTTGGTTCATTTCCCGGTCTATAATAAATCGGGAGACATCGTCACCTCGTCAGTGACGACCTTGGACGTGCATGACATCTCGCGAATATGCCGCACCTATGCCGTGGGAACCTTTTATGTGGTGACGCCGTTAGAGACCCAACAGAAGCTGGTGAGCCGCATGATGGAGCATTGGCTGGAGGGTTACGGGTCGGAATACAATCCCACCCGGAAGGAAGCTCTGCTCAACACCCGCGTGGTGAATGTGCTGGACGAAGCGGTGGGGGACATCACCCAACGCCGGGGAAAGAAGCCGAAGACGGTGATCCCGGACGCCAAGCGGTTTCCGCAAAGCCGGTCTTACCGGGAGGCGCGTGCGGCGTTAAATGAAGATCATCCCCATCTGCTGGTGTTTGGGACGGGATGGGGGTTGGAAAAAGGGATTGTGGAGCGGGCCGACATCATACTGGCCCCGATTGATGGGCTGAGCGGGTACAATCACCTGCCGGTTCGAGCGGCCATAGCGATCATTCTCGACCGGCTGTTGGGGCGGGAAACGCGGGCTGAATGATTATTTTATTGAGAGTTTGGGCGGATATTGATATGATCCGCACTTTTTAGTCGAAGGAGACAGGTTTCATGAATTTGCTGGATCAGATTGAACACAAGGAAATGAAGGAAAAAACCCCCGAAGTACGTATTGGAGATTCTGTTCGCGTGCATATCCGCATTGTCGAGGGAAGCAAGGAGCGCGTCCAGGTGGTTGAAGGCATCGTGATCAAAATGCGCGGCAGTCAGAACCGGAAAACCGTTACTGTGCGAAAAGTGTCGTTCGGCGTGGGTGTCGAGCGTATTTTCCCCCTGCATTCTCCACGGGTGGAAAAAGTGGAGGTGGTGAAACATTCCAAAGTCCGCCGCGCCAAATTGTACTATCTTCGCGAACTGCGCGGTAAAGCGGCGCGTCTGAAGGAGGTTCGGGTCCAGTCCACAAAGACCAAGAAAAAATCCAAAAAGAAATCCAAAGCAAAAGCTGAAACCAATACCGATGCAAAGGCTGAAGTAAAAGCCGAGGCTAAGACTGAAGAATAAATTCCGTTTCGCGCATATCTGTTATCTGAGCCGGTCTCGATTTCGAGGCCGGTTTTTTTGTGGGTTTTAATGCGAGCCAGGTGCGGGGGTCGGTTTTCCCGATTGGGGAACCGCAGGCGAAGACTTTGAATTTTGTTCCATTTTCCGTCTGCTCAATATGTAAAGAAAAGATTGGCCCAAGCCGTGTTTTAATGGATTCGTCTGGTAAATCCGGTTCGCTTTTGGCAGCAGTTGGCGAATGTCCTCTATGCGCGTGGTGTCAGTGGGATGGGTGGACAGCATTTCGGGCGGACGTGATCCCTGTTTCATTTTATTGAACCGGCCCCAGAACCGCTCGGCCTCGCGCGGGTCGTATCCCGCCTTCGCCATCAAAATGAGGCCGATTTCATCCGCCTCCGATTCATTGTTCCGGCTGAAGGGGAGGGTGACTCCCACTGCGGTGCCCACTCCCAAAGCTCCCATAATGGCTTCCCGGTCTTGGTGATCGGAAAGACTGATCGAAGTGCCCGCCAGTAGTCCCGCGAGGATTAAAGACTGTGACATGCGTTGCGCTCCGTGCCGGGCGATGGCATGCGCAATTTCATGGCCCATCACTGCGGCCAGCCCGGCCTCGTTGGCACAAATGGGCAGAATGCCGGTATAGATTGCCACTTTGCCTCCAGGCAGGGCAAACGCGTTTTTCTGCTCGGATTCAATCAGTGTGAACTCCCATTGCAGATTGGACATGGGAGACACCGCCGCCAACTGGCGTCCCACCCGTTCCACAATGGTGATCAATTGTCCATCCTGAGATATTTTTTCTTTTTTGAGAATTTCCCGGTAGGCCTCTTCGCCCAGCGCCACCTCATTCTCGAAAGGAATCAACACCAGAGAACGGCGTTCGGTGATCGGGGTGGTGACGCAACCTAAAAAGAGGGAAAAAACCAAAAAAATTGGGATGAAACGCTTAAACCACATGAATTGATTATAGAATTTGCCGCCCCTCTTTTCAACGGACACTTTCCTATTGCGGGCATCGTGGGAATAACATATCATCGCCACCGAGGAGCAACCGAATGTGGAACCACGAAAGGGAAGCGGAACATTCTGGATACCGTTCAGTGGCGGGGGTAGACGAAGCGGGACGTGGGCCCCTGGCGGGACCCGTAGTGGCTGCCGCCGTGGTGT
>JAUVMD010000025.1 GCA_030600405.1 Nitrospirota bacterium | reverse complement strand
CTATCCCCAAAACAAATTTCATGGCCTTTGAATAGCCTGCGGCTAGCGCTTCTCCCAAAATGACTAGAGGTCTCAAGGGTCCGCGGTGCAGAAATCCTGGATCGTAGGTCTGGCCCGGCCGCAGGCGGATCAACAATGTGGTCAACGTCGGAATCACGGTGATGGACACCAGCAGGGACAGCGCGATGCTGGCACTGATGGTGATAGCGATATCCTGAAACAACTGTCCGGCTTCTTCCTGGATAAACACGATCGGCAAAAATACGGCCAGCGTGGTTAAGGTCGACGACAGGACCGCCCCCCACACCTCCACTGTGCCATCGTAGGCGGCTTTAAAAACCCCCTTCTTCATCGTGAGATGCCGGTAGATATTCTCCAGCACCACAATCGAGTTATCCACCACCATGCCCACGGCAAACGCCATCCCGGCCAGCGAAATGATGTTGATGCTTCGCCCTAATAGTTTCAACACAATGAAAACCGCTATCAGGCTGACGGGTATGCTGATGGCGATGATCAATACCGACCGAACTGATCCTAAAAATAACAGAAGGACAATAACCGCCAGGGCCGCACCCAAGGCCAGATTGGATTTAACCAGATACATCGCTTCGTTGATATAATCCACATCCTTGTAGACGATTTTCAGCCGCATCGGGATGCCGCGGTTGAGAAGTTCGCGGTTCAATTTTTCGATGGCTTCGATGGCCAGGTTACAGGTGCTGACCACATTGGCGCCCTGCTCCCGGATAATGCCAAAGGCGTTGGATATCCTGCCATTGATCCGGACCAGGGACGAAGTCCGCTGGTAACCGTCGACTACTTTGGCAAAATCACGCACTCGGATGGTTTTGTCACCGTCGCGCTTGATGACCGTTTTTAAAATGTCATCAGGATCCTTGAACTCCCCCAGGGTACGAACGGTATACTCGCGGTTGGCTTCATCATGAAACCCGGCGCGGGTGTTCTGGTTTTCACTGGAAAGTTTCTTGATCACATCCTTGTAGGTGAGGTGAAGCCGGGCCAGGCTGTAAGGATCGAACTCGACCCGCATCTCCCGATCCTCCCCGCCAAAATGCCAAACCTCCGAAACCCCTTCCACGCGTTGCAGGAGGGGAACAATGATGTCCTCCCCCACTTTGTACATGTAGTTCTGGTTGATGTCCGGCATCTTCGGGTTGGGCTTCTCCACAATCACCCACATGATGGGATTGGAGTTATCGGTGGAGATGGATTTCAGCGCCGGCTTGTCCGCAAGAACCGGAAGGTCCTTCACCTGTTGGAGTTTGTTGTTGACGTCGATAGTGGCGACTTTCTTGTCGGTGCCCCATTCAAACTCCAGGGTAATGGAGCTTTCACCATGCTGGCTCCGCGAGGTCATTTTCTTAAGACCTTCCACCGTCTCCAGTTGTTCCTCCAGTCGTCGCGTGATATTGCGCTCGACCTCGTTGGGCGAAAGCCCACGGTATTGGGTCCGCACTTCGATCAGCGGTTTGTCTACGGTAGGAGTGAGTTGTCGCGGCAGGGTGTTGTAACAAATGATACCGATGACAGCGGTCATCACGATGGCCACCATCACCGTGTGGTAGTTGCGAATGGAGCTATCGACAAGTTTCATCAGGTGCCCCGCGGGCCGCCTTTGAGTCGGGTTTTTCCTTTTTCGGCGGCATTGAAAGGAGGCTCGGCCTTCGGTTCGGGATTGGTCAGAAATACTTTGACCCCGGGGAATACCGCGCCGGACCCACGCTGGATCAATTGGGTGTCCCGGTTCAACTGATGGGTGAAGTCATCGATCTCTACCAAGCCGCCCCGTTCCTTGAAGGCCCGCACCGGTACCAGCTTGGCGTGTTCCTTTTCCACAATATAAACCACCGTTCCTTTTTCACCGATCACCAGTGAAATGGACGGTACATGCTTGACCTCGCGGCGGGTTTCGAACTGCAGACGAGCTTCGAGGGTCAACCCAGGAAACAAGGTGTTGAAATGGCTGGGCAACCCTACCTGCACCTTGATATTTCCTGAAAAAATGTTTGCATCGGGAATCACGCGCACCCGTTGCTTCAGGTTTTCATCCATAATGAAACCAAGACCCAGCTCTTCCACCTTGAAATCAATCCGGCTGATTTTCTCCAGCTTGCCCCGATAACTCTGGGGAATTTCCAACACCGCTTTCAGATTGGAGGAACCGATCATCTCCACAATGGCCGTACCGGGCCCGGCATAGGCACCCACCTCGATTTTTTTGGAAATGATCACACCGGCGAAGGGCGCTTTAATGATCGCCTTGGACCGGTCCAATTGCGCCATTTCCAGTTTTTTAGTGACCGAGTCGAGGTTGGATTTACTTTTCAGGATATCTTCTTCCCGGGATTTTCCCCCCGCCGCCGACGCCGCCTTACTGGAACGCAGGGTTTCCTGCGCGCGAGCCACCTTGTCATTGGCTTCATCCAACAGGGATTGGGACACCACGCCATCCAGCACCAGTTGCTCCATTCTCCTATGCACTTTAACCGCGAGATCGAGGGTGCTCTGATCCGCCTGGACCTGGGCCTGGAGTTTTTCCTTGTCTTCAGGGCGGAGACCGCTCAGCGTTTTTTCGTAGTCCTTTTGAGCGCTGATCTGCTCGGCTTGCAATTGTTCTACCTGGAGGCGGTATTCCCGGAAATCGATGAGTGCCAACACCTGCCCCGCCCTGACTTTCGATCCCTCTTCAATCGGCAGGGCTTTAATACGGCCATCCACCTCCGAAGTAATGACCACCCGTTGTTCCGCCACGACATTGCCCACCGAATTGATTTCATCGACAACATCCTTGAAGATCACCTTGCCGATTTGGACCGGGAGGACCAGCTCCCGGCGTTGCTTTGGGGCAGACTCGTCCGTTTCCGTCTGGGTGCAAGCCATAACAAAAGCCAGCACAACCGCCACGGCTCCCAAGGAAAGTCGTTTTCCCGCAAGGGTTTTCCAGAACCCCTTATGTCGTTTTCTATGGACCATAGTCTTCCCAAAAGTGATTGTATTTCATTATCTTATATCGTTAATTCAATTACAAACAAAAATATAAGCAAAAATAGATATACTTCTGAATCCGCGTTTTTCTGTATGCTTAATTAATGAAACCTTACATCCTATTAGATGATAATTACAGGGCCGAGGATTGGAGGAGTGAAATATTTAAAATGACCCTTTTGCATGTTGTCCTTATCGGTAAATCCGTGCTATTAGTAAACCGCCTGTACGATCAGCCTTCGGAACCCTCTTTCCTGCAAGCACTATGGCTCTCGAATTTTACCGATTCATAAAAACCCATGCCCAGGCTCAACCGGACCATCCCGCTATTATCGATGGCGAAGCCACGGTAACGTACGCCCAACTGGTGGATCAGGTGGAACGCTTTGCCGGAGGGCTGGATTCCCTTTCGATCAGCCCTGACGGCAAATTGGGCCTGCTGTGCCTCAATCAGAAAGAATACCTGATCGCTTTTCTCGGCGCTCTGCTCAAGGGCCTGCCGGTGGTTCCCTACAACTTTATGCTGACGCCCGAGGATCTGATCTATATCACCCGGGACGCGGGGGTGGATCATCTGGTGGTTAACCCGGTTTTCATCAAACCGGAGACCGTACCTTTTTTTTCGAAATTCAAAGTGCTTATCACCACTTCCCCGGCGCCGGATTTGGGTTTGCCCGTTGAGGGCACGGTACCATTCGATAACTTTCTCCGGTCGGCCCAACCGGATAAGGCGCAACCGCGCCATTCGCGCGCTGAAGGAATTCCAGACGTTATCATGTACACTTCCGGCACCACTGCAAAACCCAAGGGCGTGATGTTGAACGAAAGCATGTTTGATGCCAATTCGAAAGGGGTTGAGGCCCATTTGCCGTTTCAACCCGAGGATCGGGCAATCATGGCTCTTCCCCTGTTCCATTCGTTTGGCAACATGATCGCGCTGTTGATTCTACGGGTCGGGGGTACATTGATCCTATTGCCTCAGTTTCAGCCGAAAGCCATTCTGACCACCATCGACCGGCATCAGGCAACAGTGCTTCCTCTTGTTCCGACGATCTACTCGTTCCTGGTGCAACTGGTGGCACGCGGGGAATACAACATTTCCTCGTTGCGTTATTGCATTTCGGGTGGAGCGGCCCTTCCCCACGCCATGCTCCATAAGGTCGAAGACCTGATGAAGGTCACCGTCCTCGAGGGTTACGGCCTGACGGAAACTTCACCGGTGATTTCCGTCAATACCATAAAGGAGGGAAGCCTAGTGGGCTCGGTCGGCCCGGTGCTGCCCGATGTGGAATTGAAAATCGTTAACGAACAAGGCCAAGCCGTCCCGCAAGGCGACGTGGGAGAAATTTTCGTCAAAGGTGCAACCGTGATGCCGGGCTACTGGAAACTTCCGGAAGAAAACCGCGAAGTGTTAACTACAGATGGTTGGTTCAAAACCGGAGACCTGGGGCATCTCGACGAACAGGGCCGTCTTTATATCTCCGCCGGCAGTAAAAAGGATTTGATCATTCGCGCCGGAGAAAACGTGGCGCCTTTGGCCATCGAAAATATTCTGATTAATCACCCTGCCATTTTGGAAGCCGCGGCGGTGGGAATTCCCCATCAGCGGTTGGGGGAACAGGTGGTGGCCTGCATCGTTTTGAAAGAGGGCTATCAAGCAGTGGAGTCGGAATTAAAAAAATACTGTCAGGAGAAACTGCCTCCCTTCAGCGTTCCCGACCACTTCCAATTCTATGAAACCCTGCCCAAAAACCCAGTCGGGAAAATTCTAAAGACCCAGCTTCGGGAAGAAGTCCGGGCGGCCCTGAACTCGGCATGACCGGGCAAACCAAGCTTCTAACCTGTCCCTAAAAATCACGAACTGGAAACGCAGCGGAAGCCGATGGCGTCATTGCGCATTTTGGCCCAGTAGGCGGCCCGGTTGGAGCTTCTCAAAAATCCAGCGGTACTTTCCCAACTGCCACCCCGAACCGCTTTGGCGTCGGTGGGATGCGGTCCCGGCGGATTGTCTTTGGGACTGTTGCGGTAATAATTTTCATTCATCCAATCGCTGGTCCACTCGGCCAGGTTACCGGCCATATCGTACAGGCCAAATGGATTGGCGGGGAACTGTCCGGGCGGCGCGGGTCCGGAATAACCATCGTCAACGGATTCGACCCGCGTATTCAACGTGCAGTTCTTGTCGCAAAAATTGGCTTCATTTCCCTTCACCGTTTTGCCCCAATAAAAATGGGTGGTGGTCCCGCCGCGGGCGGCGTATTCCCATTCGGCTTCCGTGGGCAGCCGCTTGCCTAATTTATTGCAATACCGGCCCGCCTCAAACCAAGTGGCGCTGTCGACCGGAAGCTCTGCCCCGGAATAATACGAGGGATTTTCCAGCCCCATCACGGATTGAAATTCAGCCTGCGTCACTTCGTACTTGTCTATTTTGAACGGAGACAGGCAGACTTCATGCGCCGGTTGCTCGTCGGGCAGCCCCTTGTCATTTCCCATCTGGAAACACCCCCCCTTGAGCGTCACCACCTCGGCGGTACCCCGGCTTCCCTTGGCCGCTATGAGGTGCCGGTTGACCTCCCGGTTCAGTTCCTCAACGTGTTCATAAACCCGGCGCAGGACACCTTTATACTTGAGGCGCACCTCACTTTGCGGTACCAATTCCATCTTGCCCTTCTTTTTGAAAAATAACCGGTAGTGAGGAATAGGCTTGCCGCTTTGGGTATCGAGGTAATTCCTCATATTATCATTGGTGCGCTGTGGGGTGATCACCCGTTCATCCACCAGTTCCGCATCCAGTCCCTGGGAATCTCCCTTGTAGAACACTAGAACATCCCGCCCGTTGGCCACGGGCATGGCCAATATTTTGTCGATCAGGACTTTCGCCTCCTGGTATTTTTTCAGGGCGATTTTTACCTCCGCCAGGGCGCGCAAAACCCTGGGGCTTTCGGGATTGGCCTGTAAGGCCTTGGAGTAATGACTCTCTGCCTGGGAATAATTCTGATCCATAACGGCCTGATCGCCCTTGGCCAGCCATTGCATCTCATCGGCCCAAAGGGATTGAGGCAAAATCAAACAGAGAAACATTAAACAAGAAGAAACTCTAAACATGGATAACATTTGTGCTTTCATTATTGACCAACCGTCTGGCACGGCTCCAATGAAAAAGTGAAGGGTCTAAATAGTAGGATTTCCTGGAAATTATATAATAGGAGGGCAGAATAAACCAAACTTTAAAAACCGCTTTTTTAAGACAACTTTGGGAAGAGACGATAAAGTTTGGAATGAATTACTTTTCTTTCGGAGGCGGTTTGGGTTTGCGGGAAGCGTCCGGCTTACTCATTTTTTTGGAATCATGAAAAATCTTCTGCTTTTTCAATTTCTTCCAGTCTTCATCGACTTTTTTCTTTTTCTGGTAGTTTTCCCGTTCGGGAAAATAATTGATTTCGTCGATCATCAAACCCACCTCGGCTTGTTTTCTGATTTTTAGGGTAGCTGCTATCCAAGACTATTTTGCCAGATTTCCCCGGTTTGCGGGTGAAAATTCCTGAAATTGAAGAAATTACCGCTCCGGACCTATTTTCCCTACCCTGATTCATGGAAATTGCTTTTATACTAATATGGAACAAATGCATAATCGGTCCCCCTTACCCGACGGGTGCACCGACACCCAATCTCCGTTGGAGACATGGGGGGTTAGATTTCCGGCTCGAACAACGATGGAACAATTATTTCAATATCGAAATTTCACTTCAACCCAGGCCCAGCCTCTTTAACCGGGTGGTGTGTAGAATGCTACTGAAACAAATCAAACAAAAACAGGCTCGAATAGGAATTATCGGATTAGGGTATGTGGGCCTGCCGCTGGTGATCGAATTCGGCCGGGCTGGATTTCAGGTGGTGGGGCTGGATATCGACCCCGCCAAGGTGGACCAATTGAACCGGGGGAAAAGCTATATCAAACATATTCCCTCGAAAACCCTCCGGGAACTGGTGGAGCGGAAGCAATTTAAATCCACCACCGACTTCTCTTCCGTTTCCAACCTGGAGTGCATTTTGATCTGCGTCCCAACCCCCTTGAATTCCAACCGGGAACCGGACATGAGTTTTATTGTAGCGACGGCACGGGAAATCGCCCCTCACCTTAAAAAAGACCAGATGGTGATCCTGGAGTCCACCACTTATCCCGGCACCACCCGTGACGTGCTGATTCCGGAACTGGAATCGGGTTCCGGACTGAAAGCCAACCAGGATTTTTACGTTGCGTACTCGCCGGAGCGGGAAGACCCCAACAATAAAGATTTCTCCACCCGCACCATTCCCAAGGTCATCGGCGCCGATTCGGAATATGCCATGGAATGCGCCAACACACTTTACCTGTCGTTCATCAACCAGACGGTGCCCGTTTCAAGCACGCAGGCCGCGGAAGCCACCAAACTGATGGAAAACATCTTCCGGTCCGTCAACATCGCGTTGGTCAACGAATTGAAGGTCATTTTCGACAAGATGGGAATCGACATCTGGGAAGTGATCCAAGCGGCCAGCACGAAACCATTCGGCTACATGCCTTTTTATCCCGGTCCCGGCCTGGGCGGCCATTGCATTCCCATTGATCCTTTCTATCTGACTTGGAAGGCGCGGGAATTCGGAATCACCACCCGATTTATCGAGTTGGCGGGTGAAATCAACGTGGCCATGCCGGAATACGTCGTCAATAGAATATTACTGGCGTTGAATGAAAAAGGAATCAGCGTGAAAGGCAGCCGCGTTCTGATTCTCGGGTTTGCCTACAAAAAAAATATTGATGACGATCGCGAATCTCCCAGTTATAAAATCATGGAGCTCCTGCTACAATACGGAGCCGAAGTGGAATTTCATGATCCTTATATTGAATCGATCGGGATCAAACGGGAGTACCCACAGTTCACCGGTAAAAAACGGGTTTCTCTGGCAAGCATTGATCAATTTGACATCACAGTCATTCTGACCGATCATTCAGATTACGATTACGAAGCCATCGTCAAACAATCTCGTCTTGTAGTGGATACCCGAAACGCCTGCGCTAAAATCAAGTCGGATAAAATCATCAAAGCCTGAGCATTGACAAACCAACCTCCCGGCAATACCTTTGACCGGGAATTCCCATTAAGGATTCTATGCAATTTTTACTGCATCATAATGTTATCACCCAGGCGATTGCCAGCAACGATCATAAAACTTTAGAACAATGCCGGGATAAAAATTCCGCGGGATGGGTCCTGTCAAACTCTCTGGCAGCTATTCATTCTGATTTGAGCAAGACCATGAAAATAGACGCGGCCCATTCCGCTCTCAAGGAAGCCCTTCAGGGAATAGCCCTGGCCTCACTCACCGGGTCCGACATGTTGGCCATGTCACCCTCTTTAAAAATGGATTATCTGGACTCGCTTGCGGTACGGACGGCGGAAGTGTTCAAGCTGGACGGGATCATCACTCTGAAACCAGAAGTTTTCGCCGAATCAGGAATTCGCGCATTCCCACCGGACGAATTGCCGCAAGTACTGAAAGACGATCTGGCAAACGTAGAAAAGGTTCCTCTATTGAATATCCCCGCCACCTATCCGCAAATATGGAACGACGTGCAACAGGAAATGTTCGATGTAGTGCGATCCGGTTATTTCATCCTCGGTCCCAAGGTGGCCGAACTGGAAAAGCAAGTCGCGGACTATTGCCAGGTTCCCTATGCGGTCGGCGTCTCCTCCGGCACCGATGCCCTGCTATTGGCGTTGATGGCGGCGGACATCGGCCCTGGCGATGAAGTGATCACTTCAACGTACACTTTTTTCGCGACGGCAGGTTCGATCGTGCGGACGGGCGCCAAACCGGTGTTTGTGGATATCGATCCGGTCACCTTTAACATGAATATGGAACAAACGGCGGCGGCCATCACGCCCCAAACCAAAGCCATTATGCCGGTCCACCTATACGGACAATGCACCGACATGACGCCACTACAGGATTTGGCGAAAAAACATAAGCTGTGGGTCGTCGAAGACGCCTGCCAAGCAATCGGCTCGGAATTCAAGGGTCAGCGCACTGGCGGTTTAGGAGATTTCGGTTGCTTCTCTTTTTTCCCGACCAAGAACCTGGGAGGGTTTGGGGATGCCGGAATGGTCACCACCCGCTCCAAAGAGCTTTACGAAAAAATGAAAGTTCTGCGGGTGCACGGCATGGAGCCGAAGTATTATCACAAAATGGTCGGCGGCAATTTTCGCATCGATGCCCTGCAGTCGGCCATCATTCTCGCCAAGCTTCCTCATCTGGAGGAATGGGTGGATGACCGCCGCAACAACGCCCAACGCTATCATCACCTCTTCCAGAAGTCTGGGCTCACCGACCGGTTGAACCTGCCGCCGGAGATTTTTCCGCGGCATGTTTACAATCAGTATATTGTGCGGGTCAACAACGGCAAGCGGAATGAGCTACGGGAATACCTGAACAGCCAGAATGTGGCTTGTGAGATTTACTATCCGGTTCCTCTGCACCTGCAGGAATGTTTCAAGGACCTCGGTCACAAACAAGGGGATTTCCCGGAAGCTGAAAAAGCGGCGGCGGAAACCCTGGCCCTGCCGGTGGCCAACGAGGTGACGGCCGAACAACAGGAATTTGCGGTCGAAAAAGCTAAATCGTTTTTTCCCTGAGGCT
>JAUVMD010000008.1 GCA_030600405.1 Nitrospirota bacterium | reverse complement strand
TGTTCATTTAAAAATCCCTGAAGGTCGGGTACCGCCAGTACGGCTTCAAAATTCTGACTGTCGACGACCTCTTTCCAGTTGATGTTGTGCAGGGCCAGCAATAGCTCGATTACGCCATAAAGAATTCTGGAGTCGCGCTTATCCCGTTTAAGGAGATTGCGGGTTAACGTCTGCAGAGTACCGCGGTCGTTTTGATCAAGAACCGCTGCCAGCCGTACCAACCGGTTTTTGGAAAACTGCGGTTGCGCTTCGGGGCACTGGTATTTCAACAACTGGCCAACGATTAGACGGCGGTTTTCGGACACCGTTTCCATTTCCGCCAATACATGACCCGCCAGAAACAGCGCCCCTTCCTCAAAGAGAATATCTAAAAGGGTGTCGGAGGAAATGGAAGTGGTTCCTGCAAAAAACTGAAACAGATTCTGCCAGGAATCGTCGCGGCCATGTTCACGCAAGACCGGTTCCCAATCGGCGTCTCGGGCCAAGGCCCGTCCCGCAAAATATTCCTGAAACGAAGGATGACGAAACTCCCAGCGCGTGGGAGTCGATTGAATCAACCGGTCAAAGGGAGCGCAAACCTGCCCGTCGGCATACAGCTTTTTTAGATGGGCGCCACGGGTTTCAAAGATCTTTAATTCAAACCCCGTTTCCGCATCCTGCTGGCGTTGCCGATGGCCCTCCCGGTACAATTGCAGGGAGATCTCTTCCAGAGTCTTCAGGCATTCCCGAACCTCCGTATTGGGCTCCTTGCCGGCAAAAATCTCATCGATCCAGGCTCGGTAGAGGTGCGTCCGCGAAGTGATGCCTTCGAGTTTTTCACCGCCCGCCAAAGACCGGATCATTTTCAATAGAAGGGGATTTTGAAACAGCTCCGGATAAAACAACTGAAACTTTTCCGCCTGAGGTTTGATCGATGACGAAGGCAAATAGTGCCTCCGTTGTATATCGCTGACAGGTTGAATGGAAACACGAAACGTCGAGTCCTGCCCGCGCTTGACGATTGAAGTGGTAGCGAAGTGCCCGAACCCGACAGGCCGGGTGGCGATCAACACAAAATTATCCCGTAAGGCGTCGCCATCGACCACCACGTCAAAATAAATCTGGAACCTGTCTTCCGGTATGAGTCGATCAAACCCGTCGAGCAAAAAGAGAATCTGCCCGGTCAACACCAGACGATTAACGGTCCGCTCCAAAAGAGACTCCTGGATTTCCAAATCCGGTTGTTCCTCTCGTTCCAAAAGAACCACGGCCATGATCTGCCGGTACAGCTCAGGATAAAATTCACGAAATCCGGTGCCCTCCGGCAATTGTGACAGATCAAAGTATACCGGCATCGGATATTCTCGAGTCGCTTCCGCCTGCAAAAGACGCTCCAGATAAACCTGGAGAAAGGTAGTTTTCCCCATTCCGGAATCCGCCTCCAACATGACTTTGGAGGATTTAACATCGAGAAGGTTCTCGGTCACTTCACGTGGATTATGGAACACCTGCTCTTGAAGACTCTGCCGGTGCATCGCGGGGTTCATATCAAGCAGAACCGGTTCGATATAAACCTCTTCTCCCCGGCCTTTACCGAGAACAGTATTCAATTCTGCCGTGACTTGCACGAGCCGGTGCTTGCGATAGGTGGCGATGACCCATTCCGGGGATTCCTCCGGCCGCTCTTGGACCTCTGGAACCTCCCCTTCCGGCCTTAAAATCGGTATATCATTGCTTTCACTCATGCGTTTTTTTTCATATAATTGATTTAGGAATTACCTCAGAGTTTATCATATTCACTCTTACAACCCGATAAAAACACGTGTTTTTCCCGTTTCACGACGAAAACCCGACCCGGCACTTCCCTCTGCTCACCATTGCACTGATCGGGGCGAATATCTTCGTATTTTTCTGGGAGTTTTCTTATCCTGGCCACATCGCCTCGCTGTTCACCAACTACGGCCTGGTTCCCAGTCATTTTGTAGAGGCACCGATTCAAACCTATCCCAACGTGTTCTCCGCGATGTTTTTGCATGCCGGGTTCATGCATCTGGCGGGCAATATGCTTTTTCTCTGGATATTCGGGAACAATATCGAAGATGTGTTGGGCAAAATCCGGTTCATCACTTTCTATCTGATTTGCGGGATGATTGCGGCCATGTGCCATGTCTTCATGGATACCGGGTCGGAAATTCCCATGGTCGGCGCCAGCGGGGCCATCTCCGGAGTACTCGGCGCGTATCTGATGCTATTTCCAAAGGCCAAGGTGAAGACGCTGGTGTTTCTCGGAATTCTCATCACCATCGTTCGCATTCCAGCGGCGTTTCTGCTGATCTTCTGGCTGGGGATTCAGATCTATAGCAACCTGGCGATGGGTAGTGAGGGCGGGGGCGTAGCGTGGATGGCCCACATCGGGGGCTTCATCGGCGGGATGATTTTGATTTTACCGTTCAAGGCCTCGCTCAAACCGTCCCGACCGAAGGCGTTCTAAACAGTGAACATGGAAACCAGGAGCACGATGACCAGGATCACAAAAAAAACCCACATCGTCATAAAAGCCCAGCCGCCGACCCGCGGGTAATTGGGAATCGGAACAGGGGTACCGCAATGCGGACACTGTTCCAATTGAGGGTCAAACTCACTTTCACATTGAGCACACCGAATCGTTTCCATATTAAAAGGTTAACACGTTTCATCTACAGCGGACAGATGGATTTCCTTTAAGGTTGAATCACTTCGACAAATACAGGCGGAGCAAATTCAACGCCGCCTGGGCGGCGCGCTCCTTGTTACGGACCCGGTCCTGATGAAACCGGAATTGCTCGCATCGGGTGCCTTGCGGTCCGGTTACGGCAATAAAGGTGAGGCCCACCGGCTTGTCAGGAGTACCGCCGGTGGGACCGGCAATGCCTGTCACCGCCAAACCGAAATCACTGCCGGATTTTTGGCGGATTCCCTCGGCCATCGCTGTCGCCACCTCTTCGCTGACTGCGCCATGAGCTTCGATTAGTGCCGGGTCCACCCCCAGGCGGATTTGCTTCGCTTCATTACTATAGGTTGCCGCCCCTTCCAGAAAATATTCCGAACTACCTGAAACGTTGGTCAGGCGGTGTCCGATCAATCCGCCGGTACAGGATTCCGCTACCGCAAGGGTCCCTTTCTTTTTCTTTAGCAGGTCACCGATATTCCCTTCCAGGGTTTCGTCGTCGACGGCAAAAATGTGGTGATCGATCTTCTCCCTCAACAGTTTTTCGGCGGCGTCCAGTTGGGCGGTGGTTTCTTTCGAGTCTTTACCGCTTGCGGTAAACCGAATGCGAACTCCCAGGAGCGATGGCAGTGACGCCACCTTCACATATTTCTCGAAGGGAGAGACCGGGCCGATTTCCTCCCACAACACCGATTCGGGACTACCGGTGGTTTTTAAAATGCGGTGTTGGACTTTGACGGTGCTTAGGTTTTCCAAGTGCGGAACGATATAGGTTTCCAGCAGGTGCTCAGCTTCCAGCGGAACGCCGGGCAGGGAATAAACGCGTTTACCATTTTTCTCAAACAGGAGGCCGGGAGCTGTTCCTTGGGCGTTATGAAGAATCGTGGCCTTCTCCGGAACCTCCGCCTGGGTGTACGCGGCTTGAGGGGTTTCTATTCCGCGCGACTGGAATATGCTATCGATCCGACGCTTGACCTCGGCATCCGTCACCAGGCCCGAATTGAAAAACCGGCATAGTACCTGTTTGGTGATGTCATCATGCGTGGGACCCAGCCCGCCGGTGAGGATCACGCAATCGACCCTCTCCAGCGCCTGTTTTAAGGCCTCGGCAATCTCCTCTTTATCATCACCCACCGAGACATGGCGGGTCACGGAAATCCCCAGACTATCCAGCCGCCGTGTGATGACGCCGGAATTGGTGTCCGCCACTAAACCGGTAACGATCTCATTGCCGACCGTCAAAATCTCAGCGCTGTATGGAATGGGTTTCATGGCAATCGTTCCAAAAAATCAATTCCTGCTTTCGACGGCTCGTTTTTCATGGACGCAGGGTCTCCATTGTTATAACCTTGATCACAACGTAAAACAACACGCATCGATCGGCTTTGCCGGGTTGCCATTGCCGCCCTACAATCTTCCGCCTGTGTCGTTTCTTTTTTTGATTATTTGATAGCTGATGATTGATTCCTCCAGTTTGTCCCCGGAAATCCTGGCCCAAAAAACGTTTCGATGGGATCTGCTTCGCGGATTCTTCCGGGGAATACTCACGTCAGGAACCCAAACCTTTGGTTTGTTCATCGCCATCCGCTACTTCGATGCCGAACTTTTTTCCAAATCGCTGATCGGTTCGGCTCCTTTCATGGGAATGCTGTTTTCGTTGTTCCTGTTTCATTACGCGGCTCTGACGAATTTAAAAAAATCGATTTGCGGCAGTCTGCCCATGATCCTATGCGGAGTCCTACTGATCCTTTCCGCCGGTGCCGACTCACTGTGGTCTTACACCCTGTGCATCGTCTTGGGATTCATGATGCTGACCGCTATCATTCCTTTTCTGACGTCCATTTATAATGACAATTACCCGGCAGGCCGGCGCGGTGCCTTTTATTCCAAAGCGGTGCTCGTCACCGTATTGATTTCCATCGTATCAGGGTTTTGGGGCTCCTCGCTGATGGATCAGGACCCGGCCTTTTACCGGTGGGTTCTGATCGCTCTGGGCGTGGCCGGTCTGGGAAAAGCCTACGCCATCTGGCACCTGCCCTCGGATAAAATCGAGGACCACAACCACACCAACCCGTTCAATCACATGAAACTGATGTTGGAGGACCGCTCTTTTGGATATGTCCTACTGACGTGGTTTATCATGGGATTCGCCAACCTTTGGGTACTGCCCCTGCGCGTCGATTACCTCACGTCGAGCACCTACGGGATCGAGGGCTCCGCGTTGTTCGTCGCCACCATCATCACCATTATTCCGGATCTCATGCGGGCCTTTTCAGCGCCGCTGTTAGCGAAGCTGTTCGACCGCATAAATTTTGTCATCCTGCGCATGATCATTAACATCATTTTCGCGCTCGGGGTCGGTCTGTTCTTTCTGACCAAGGACCCCTGGGTGATCGGGCTCGCCTCGGCATTGATCGGCATCGCCTTCGGTGGCGGCACGGTGGCGTGGAGCTTATGGGTCACCAAGTACGCGCCACCCGGAAAAGTGGGGGCCTATATGTCGGTTCACGTATTCCTGACCGGAGTGCGCGGCACCCTGGGCCCGCTGGTTGGATTCTGGACGGTGCAACAAATCGGGCCGTCCGCCATCGGGATGGTTTCGTTTACGTTGATGATTGCGGCAACCCTGATGCTCATTCCCGAAATCAAGCACGGACGCGGAAAGCATATTCCGTCCTCCCAGGTGGTTCCCTGACCTGGGGACGAAACCGGAACAGACTTTGCCTGGCCGGGTCCGGTAAAATTGCGGTATAATCAAAATTCTTAAATATTCCTGCCCGATAATTAAGGAGAGCGTTTTGGCCACTTCCAAAAAGAAAACCGTAAAGCCGCTGGTCGGAATCGTGATGGGAAGCGATTCGGATTATGCCATCATGAGCGAAGCCTCGAAAGTTCTGGACCAGTTCGGAGTCGAAAATGAGGTTTTGGTGACCTCGGCACACCGCACCCCGGCCCGAACAAAAAAATATGTTGATCAGGCCCGCAAGCGCGGCATCAAGGTATTGATCGCCGGCGCCGGTGCCGCCGCCCATTTGGCAGGCGTCGTCGCCGCGGAAACCATTCTGCCGGTCATCGGCGTGCCGATCGGCTCCAGTCCCTTGCAGGGATTCGACTCCCTGCTGTCCACGGCACAAATGCCAGGAGGCGTTTCCGTCGCCACCATGGCCATCGGCAGAGCCGGGGCAAAAAACGCGGGACTGTTGGCCGTCCAAATGCTGGCCTTGAGCGATGCCCGCCTGACTAAAAAACTGGACCAGTACAAAAAGGATATGGCCAAACAGGTGGAAGCGAAAAGCCGGAAGCTCCAAGCCGAACATGGCTAAAGTTCTACAAATCGATTTTGATAAGCGGGACACCTCCAGCAAGGCCATCGAGAATCTTCAATCCGTTTTGAATTCCGGTGGGGTGATCGCGTTTCCCACGGATACGTTTTACGGGCTGGGAGCCGACCCTTTCAATCCCGACGCTATCTCCAAAATTTTCCGAATCAAGCAACGTCCTGCGGATAAACCCCTGTTAGTGCTCATCTATTCCCTCGATCAATTGCAAGGCTTGACCCATGGCGTGACCGATAACGCCCGCAAGCTTATGGAGCACTTTTGGCCGGAACGTTTGACACTGATATTCAAAGCGGCCCCCGGACTGCCGGATACGCTAACGGCTGGAACGGGTACGATTGGAATCCGTCTGCCGGGTCATCCCTTCACCCGCAGACTTCTTGAAGCATTGGATCGACCGCTGACCGCACCCAGCGCTAATATCAGCAACGCGGAAGAACCGAAAACGGCTCAAGAAATCTCAAGTGCTCTGGGAAAGGAACTCGACTGGATCGTCGATGGCGGCCCGGCGCCGGGAGGAAAGTCCTCGACCGTGCTCGATACCACCACGAACCCACCTACTCTTATCCGCGAGGGGGCCTTGCCCCGCGGAGATTTGGAGTCGGTGCTCCCGGTACAATAGGGGTAACCTTTCGGCAAACTCCAAAATTGAGGCTTACGAATTTTCCCTTCATGCCCTATAATAACTGCATTCGGAACGAATCAATTAACACATAGGATGCCAACATGATTCATGGAACAGGAGTGGACCTCATCGAAATTTCCCGGATCAAAAACTCGATCCAAAAGTATTCCGGAAAGTTTGAAGAGCGGGTGTTCACTTCCAAAGAAATCGATTACTGCCGTTCCAAAGCCGATCCGTTCAAACATTTTGCCGCCCGGTTCGCCGCCAAGGAAGCGGTGCTGAAATCGCTGGGAACGGGCATGGCTGAGGGCATCGCCTGGAAAGATATGGAAATTCTGAACCAGGAATCGGGGCGGCCGGTATTGAGCCTGAGCGGCAAAGGCCGGGATATCTTTAATTCGCTGAATCTGAGGGATATCCATATTTCCATCACCCATGACAAACAATACGCCGTCGCCCAGGCCATTGCGGAAATGAATTGACCTGCTGGACGGTCGCCAATCGTTCCGGCACTTTCTGTGGAACACAAACCTTCCTTAACACTTAGAGTTTTCATTGGACCGCCGCCAGACAATCCCTAAAAAGATCCGTTATTTTCTGGAATATATTCTGTTCCGCCTGATTTTGTTTCCCATTCAAATGCTTTCCCTGAATGGAATCTGCATTCTGGGGCGGCTCCTTGGGAACGCGCTTTATCATACTTCTCCAAAGCGGAGGAAAATCGCCCGCATCAATTTGGATATCGCGTTCGGTGACACCAAAACTACTGAAGAAAAAAATCGCATTACCAAACAATCTATGATTTATATGGTCATGATTGTCCTGCAATGTCTATGGGTCACACGCAATACGAAACAAAGGATCTATCAACTCTTCCCATCCCATCCCGAAGGAATAGAGCATCTGGACCAAGCCCTGAAGCGAGGCAAGGGTGCTTTTTACCTGATGGCCCATTATGGGAACTGGGAGGCCCTTGGAATGTATTGGGGGTATAAAAATTTTTCGCAGGTTTACTCGATTGCGCGTAAGTTGGACAACTCTTATCTCGAACATTTCATAACCCAATTAAGGACCTCTTCTGGAGGCGGTGTTTTTCACAAAGAAGGTTCCCCTCTAAAAGTAGTCCGCGCTGTGAAGAAGAATTCCTGTGTGGGGGTCATGATGGATCAGAACGGGGGTATCGGCGGGCTGTTCGTGGATTTCTTTGGTAAAAAAGCCGCGACTCCCCGTTCCCTAGCATTGCTAAGCTATTCCACCGGCGCGCCCGTGCTTCCGCTTATCCCCTATCCCACCGAAAAAGGAACGTATCAAGCCGTTCTCTTTCCTGAAATAAAGCTGGAAAAAACCGGTGATAAGGATGCGGATATTTTTCGATGGACGGAGGAATATCAAAAGGTGCTGGAGAAAGTGATCCGGGAGCATCCCGAACCGTGGATGTGGATTCACCGCCGATGGAAAACCCGCCCTCCGGAGGAAGGACGCAATTTCATTTATTGAAGCACGATTAACGGGAACTGAAAACCCGCTCCGTTATTCACGATCAGCCTCAGGACTCTTCGGCAATCAGGGATTTTAATTTGGTTCGCAAACGGTAGACGGCTTTGGAATGGATTTGAGAAATACGGGACTCGGTAATCCCCAACACTTCGCCTATTTCCCTCATCGTCAACTCTTCATAGTAATAAAGAGACACCATCAGCCGTTCCTTTTCGGGAAGCGAGTCGATCGCGGAAGCGATGAGAGTTTTGAGTTCGTTCAACCGCAGTTGGGTTTGCGGGTCCACATCACCTTTTCCTGCCAGGGTATCGAGCAGGCTTTGCTTGTCTCCGGAATCGCTGGCGATTCCCAGATCCTCCAAACTCAGCAGAGGCATATTGCGTGTTTCATTGATGGTATCGAATAGTTCATCCAAAGTGATTCCCATTTCTTCCGCTATCTCCTCATCTTCGGGGGGCCGGCCCAGTTCGGACTGAAGTTTGCTGGCCACCGCATCCAGCTTGGACGCTTTCTGACGGATCGACCGCGGCACCCAATCCAGTGAGCGCAGTTCATCCAGAATGGAACCTCTTACGCGAAACTCGGCATAGGTCTTAAACTTCGCGCCGCGGGTCGGATCGTATTTTTCAATAGCGTCCATCAGCCCGATGGCTCCCACGCTGATCAGATCATCCACTTCAATATGCGGCGGCAGGCGCAGAGCAATCCGATTTGCCACATATTTAATCATGGGAGAATACTCTTTAACAATCTGATCCGTATTCTCCGGACATATGTCTATCTCGTCGTTTGCTTGGGGCTTTCCAGCCATTCAGGGTCTCTCCATCAGGCGGTTTGATCCAGGTTGGCACCCTTGTCTTTGTCTCCCCCCAGGCGTTCTTCCGATTTAATGGCGATCCACCCCCGCAAAACCAACCAAGTCAACAAACCAAAAATTGCAAACCCCTCCAACCCTCTGAAAAAAGAGGAAAAGACTCGGGCTCCGTAACTCCAGCTTCCGAAAAAAATCAACGCAAACGAAAACAGACCCGCTACCACAGAAAACTTCTTTATCGACGTTCGACTCATCTCACCTCAAAAATATTTTTCCAGTAAAAAGGACGGTCTCCTTCTTCCGGAATTCGGTTACGGGTTTCAATCACCTTTTCACTGAGACGAAGGATGCACTGGCTCACCGGGGAATGCGGATACAAGTCCACCACCGGTTTCTGTTGGCGGACCGAGCGGGTGACATTCTCATCGTAGAGAATATATCCGAAGTACTCGAGCGAAACATGAGATAGAAAACGGTCCACCACATCGGTCAACCGCCGGTAAATTTCCAGCGCTTCTCTTTCCGATTTCACGGAGTTGATAATGAGCTGAAACTTTTTTTGATTGTGCTTCTGGAACAAAACTTTGATCAAAGCATAGACATCGGTATGCGACGTCGGCTCTGGCGTCGCCACCAACAGGGTTTCATGCGCCGCACTGCAAAAATAGGTGACGTTGGATGATATGCCCGCCCCGGTATCGAAGATGAGAAAATCGTAATCACCCATCAGGCGGTCCAAATCTTCCAGTAGGATCATCTTTTTTTCATTATCGAGGGTGGTCAACTCCTGCCAACCATTGCTGGCGGGTAGCACTTTAAGTCCTCGAGGACCCTCGACCAGAATTTCTTCCAGAGTTTTCTCACCATTAAACACGTGACCGATGTGATAGCGGGGTGCCAGGCCCAAAAGAATATCGATATTGTTCAACCCGATATCCGCATCGAAAATGAGCACCCGGTTTCCTTTCCGGGTTAAAGCCAGCGCGAGATTGGCCACCACGTTGGTTTTGCCAACGCCTCCCTTACCGCTACTGACGGCCAGAACTTTCGACGGCATATTATTCTGCCTCTTTCCCATCACTCTCCTCAAGGTGTCGGCCTGCCGGCCCGCTTTTCCAATTACTCCTGTAAAAACCATAAGTTAGCCTTTTTACTTTAAGCTCAAATCAATTAAAAATCAAACGAATAACCTTATCCTGTGCCGCAACTTCAATGTCTTCGGGCACGCTCTGTCCGGTCGTGAAATACGAAAACGGAATTCGATACCGGACCGAACAGTTGAGTAACAGACCGAAGTGCACCGCTTCATCTAGTTTGGTGAACAACATTCGATCGATTCCCAAAGGTGCAAACTGATTGAAGCATTCGGTGACCACTGACTCCTGAGCCGTGGCGCTTTGTACCAGATGAACTTCCACCTGAGGCGTGGCTTCCAACACCTGCTTCAATCGTTTGCAGTAATCCAAGTCGCGATGCGACTTGCCCATGGTATCGACCAGAATCACATCCTTGTCCTGGTGCTCCCGCATGATCCGTGAAAATTCATTACGGTCTGCCGCCAGGGATACCGGAACCTGCATCAGTTCTCCGTAAGACTCCAATTGCTCCCAGGCGCCCATGCGATACGTGTCCAGAGACACCATCGCCACCTTTTTTTTCTGCTGAAGCGCGAACCGGGCCGCCAGCTTGGCGATAGTGGTAGTCTTGCCGGCCCCTGTGGGGCCTACCAACGCCACCACCTTGGGCCGAGCCGATTCCAGCCGGATGGGCCCTTCACACTTCACCGCTCCTTTCATCACAGCGGCAAGATCGTTCTCACCGATGAAAGGATCCCCCTCCTTCCATTGTTTTCGTTCGTGGATCGTTTCAAAAATCCGGGCGGCCACCCGGTCATCCACCCCCCGACCGATCAGCTTTTCATAGACCGGCAGCAGGGTTTCATTCAGACCCAGGGATTTGGCCTTATCCGTCCGGGTCAGCAAAGATGCAATCATGGTGCGGAGCTCGCGGATTTCTCCACCTTTGTTGACAGGCATCCATTCCTTTTCACTCGAGATTTTTTCAGCGACGGCAACGGTTTCCCGGTGAGAATCATTATCCACTGCGGCGGTAATCTCCACGAGAGAAGAACACTGACTGGCATCCTGATTCTTATTGAACTTAATGGACCGGGTCGAAAGCACCATCGCGTTCTCTCCCAATTCACTTTTTACCCGGCTCAGAGCTTCGCCATAACTATTGGCAATCACTTTTTTAATTCGCATTCAACGTCACCACACGTAAAGTTCGAATTTGAACGGTTGGAACAATTTCGCTATGGGAAAGCACCACCAGGTCCGGCAAAAACCGTTCGGTGAGCTTCCGCAAATACATCCGGATCAAAGGCGACGCCAGCAGAACCGGTGCCGTCTCCAGCATCGGGGTGATGGTTTCCACC
>JAUVMD010000295.1 GCA_030600405.1 Nitrospirota bacterium | reverse complement strand
TCAAAGAGACTTACGATAAAAGACAGTAACCTTGTTTTGTATCAAGACGCGCGGGCCCAAAGGCCCGCGTTTTTTTTTGCCTGAAACCAGCTTACCGGGAATCGAGTGGGGTCAGGAATTCCGAGAGGCTTTCCAGGATAATGTCCGCGTCGGTAAATTCAATGTTTTGATTGAGGCGGTTTCTGACAATGATGCAGGCCATGCCCGCCTCACGGGCGGCGGTGAGTCCTTTTAACGCGTCTTCCACCACCACGCATTTCGCCGACGGTAGGCCCAGTTCCTGAGCCGCCTCCAGAAAAATATCAGGAGAGGGTTTTTCCGGCCGGGGCGGATCTTTCCCTAGAATGGTTTGAATCAGTGAATCCGCATTTTCGTTTTTGAGGATGGCGCGGATGTCGTGGGCCCACGAACCGGAAGCGATCGCCACCTTAAACCGGCCGTTTAATTTCTGGATGAATTGTTTGGCTTCGGGAAACAACTTGATGTCTCCGTTTTGGCAGAACCGGGAGTAGATTTCGAATTTCTGTTGCCGCATCTCCTCCGGCTTCACATCCAGCTTTAAATTATAGCGCTCTATTTCTCCCTGAATGCCCTTGCCCTTGGACGTGAATTCCACCCAGTACTCTTCCGGGTCGATGGTGTGTCCATACCGTTCAAAAACTTCGTTGTAGGCGCGGTAATGGAACGGTTCCGAATCGGCGATCAAACCGTCGAAATCGAGAATGACGCCTTCGCACTGGTCTAGCAGTGCCTTCAGTTTGTGTATTCTTTCCGGAGAACCGGTTTCGCTCATAATGGTATGAAGGGACAAAAGAATTGACTCAACGATAAACGGAAGTTCCGAGGCGGTCCGTGCGCAAGCCGGTATCCTTGCTGTCCCAGGACCAGTAAATCCATTGCGCCTTGCCGCGTAAATTTTTCAGGTCCAAAACTCCCCACATCCGGCTGTCATGACTGTTTTCCCGATTGTCCCCCATGACAAATATATGCCCCTCCGGAATTCGCAGGGGAGCCATGTTGTCCCGATTCCCGGAGTTCGGGGATGAAGGTTGCGAGTGATGCGCATACGGTTCTTTTAACAATTTGTCGTTGATATACACCCTCTGCTGGATCACTTGAAGGGTTTCCCCGGGAAGGCCGATGACCCGCTTGATGAAATCCTTGGAGGGATCTTCGGGAAATTTGAAAACGACAATATTCCCACGCTCCGGAACGCTGGAAAAAAAATGATAGTCCGAAAACAGTTGGATGCTGGTAAACGGGATTTCGTTGGGGATGTGGATGCTGTAGCTGAATTTGGAAACCAAAAGATGGTCGCCCACCAGCAAGGTCGGTTCCATGGACCCCGTCGGGATTTTGAACGCCTGAATGATGAAGGTCCGGATCATCAAGGCCAGGATCAGTGCGATAATCAGCGCTTCCGCGTATTCCCGGACGACGGTTTTCTGCGGTTTTCCGGCCGTCAGGACGTCCGCCGACTCTTCAGTATTTTCGGGTTTATTTGACATCCGTTCTCAGTACCGCTAAAAATGCTTCCTGCGGAATTTCCACCTTGCCGATTTGTTTCATTTTCTTTTTGCCGGCTTTTTGTTTCTCCAGCAATTTTCGTTTTCGGGTGATGTCACCGCCGTAGCATTTGGCCAGAACGTTTTTACGGAGGGCTTTGACGGCCTCCTTGGCGATGACTTTACCGCCGACCGAGGCCTGAATGGCCACCTCAAACATTTGCCGGGGAATTTGCTCCTTGAGTTTTTTAACCAGCTCCCGCCCCCGATTGTACCCCTTGTCTCTGTGAACAATCATCGAAAGGGCGTCCACCAGCTCCCCGTTGAACAGGATGTCCAACTTTACCAGATTTGATTCCCGGAAATCTATAAAATCATAATCGAACGAAGCGTATCCCTTGGTCGAGGATTTGAGCTGGTCGTAGAAATCCAGAACGATTTCGCTGAACGGCAGGTCGTATTGCAGGAGGACGGTTTTGGGAGTCAGGTATTCCATCTTGGTTTGAATGCCGCGGCGGTCACGGGTCAGCGACATGATGGTGCCTACATATTCCTCCGGTAAGATAATGGTTCCCGACACATACGGTTCTTCGATCCGGTCGGCCCGCGTTTGTTTGACCAGGTTCACCGGGTTGTCGATCATTTCCTCTTCCCCGTTTTCATGAATCAGCCGGTAGATAACGGTGGGCGCCGTGGTTAAGAGTTCCACCCGGTACTCCCGCTCCAGCCGCTCCCGCACGATCTCCATATGCAGTAACCCCAGAAATCCGCAACGGAACCCGAATCCCAGCGCCGCCGAAGTTTCAGGTTCGTAAGTGAACGAGGAGTCGTTCAATCGGAGTTTTTTGAGAGCGTCGCGGAGGGGTTCGTATTGATCGCCCTGAATGGGATAGAGACCACTGAACACCATGGGTTTGACATCCTTGTACCCTGCCAGAGGTTTTTCGCACGGACGGTCGGGTTCGGTAATGGTATCGCCGATGTGGGTTTGGTCGAGTTGCTTGATGCCGGCGATGATGTATCCCACTTCTCCCGCATTCAATTGTTTCACCCGGCGAGGGGCAGGGGTAAAGGTGCCCAGTTCTTCCACCTCGAAGTGCTTGCCGGTCGCCATCATCATAATTTCCATACCTTCTTTTATGGTTCCTTCCATCACGCGGGTCAGGGTGATCACCCCACGGTAGGAGTCGTACCAGGAATCGAACAGCAGGCTTTTAAGAGGATTTTTGGCCTTGCCCGACGGCGGAGGAATCAAGCGAACCACCGCTTCCATGATTTCCTTGATTCCCGTTCCCTCCTTGGCGCTTGCCAGAATCGCGTCGGACGAGTCAATCTGCAATATATCCTCCAGTTGTTCCATCACCGCTTCCGGGTCGGCGCTGGGCAGGTCGATTTTGTTGATGACCGGAAGGATG
>JAUVMD010000053.1 GCA_030600405.1 Nitrospirota bacterium | reverse complement strand
TTGTGCGGAAGATTGCATCCGAATACCCGCCAAAGCAATCACACCAAACTCCCTCTGAAGCGGCGGATACAGACTCCCCTCACGATGAGCCCACAGAACCCAAACCCAAAGCGGTCGAATCTCCGCCCAAGTAGGAATCAAAGACTCCGCTTTTTTCCCAGCTCCTGATACGCTTCCTGAATTTCAAGAAACTTGAGGTGCGCCTCTTCCACTTGCCCTTCTCCCATATGCGCCACTTTATCGGGGTGACATTGAGAGGCCAACCGCCAGTATGCCTTTTTAATTTCATCGTTGGTGGCCGTAGAAGCAATACCCAGAATTGTATAAGGGGTGACTAAAACGTCCAGAGAGTATTTTTGGCGGATTTGGTCATGCTCCTCAAAGGATATATCCAGAAGGCCGGCCAATTCGTTGATGCCCTCCTGAACCTCATCGGTGAGCGAATCTTCGATCAGGGCGATCTGATAGGACAACACCAGCAGAAGGCTCCGGTACCTGGACTGGGCCGACGATTTGTATTTTTGGATGACCGGGTTCAGATCGGGATTGACTCGGCAGGTCTCGCGAATAACCCGGTTGATGGATTCGAGATCGTTCTCCGAGTAATTCAAATTTTTCACAAAAAACCGATAAATCGTCTCCACTTCTCTCGGGGTCATATGTCCCTTGACCATGGACAGCTTGGTCATCACCACAATAATGCAGGTAACGAACGCCGATTCGTCCACCACCCCCGGCAGTCCCCGGCGAATAAGTTTCCGGACCTTTTTTGTCATCACATGCTGGACGGCTCCCCCTACCAGAGCCCCAAGGGGCCCACCGCGAAGAAATCCCAATCCAGCACCAATTAACCAGGACATGTCTGCCCGCCCTTGAATAAATTCACAATTTGCTTCTCAAAAGTCTATATAATACTGGGAATTTTTGAAAAAACCCAGCCATGATTGTGGGCTGGGAAAGTAAACTCATCCCGAATCAATCCCCTCGGTGACACCTGAAACAGGAGCGGCACTATGGTCAAACATATCGTCATGTTCAAACTGAAGGAAAAATCCCCCGACAACCTGAAAACCCTGACATCTGCCCTGAACGAAATGAAAGGACAGATTGAAACTCTGAGGTTTCTTGAAGTCGGGGAGGATTTCAAAGGTTCCGACCGGTCGTTTGACCTGGTGCTGACCACCCATTTTGAGAACCGGCAGGGATTGGAGACGTATGCCGGACACAAGGTCCATCAGCCGGTCATTCAGCTGGCACGCTCCCTCTGTTCCCAAACCGTGGTGGTGGATTATGAGTTAAATTAATGGGGTTCGACCTTGGCCCGGAAATGCGGCGGTCGTAAAGTATCCCCGTGCCATATAATTTCTTGTACTTTTTAATCTCTAGTGATACCCTTTAGGGCAGTTTTTGGGCCAAACTGACCCTATATTATTGATTTTATTGATATTATTAAATTTTTGAAGGTGATTTTCGGCAAAAATTTCCCCGGTTTATCACCACAATGTGACTTTAAAAACTTCTATCTAATCTTCTAACAAAAAACTTGATCAGGGGACTCCAAAGTGACGGTTAAAAAGAAAAAATCGGTTAAGAAAAAAGTGAAGAAGAAAACTGCCTCAACGAAAAAGAAATCCCCTGCTACCAAAAAGCGAGCCTCTGCCAAAAAAGCGAGTAAACGCACAAAAAAGAAATCCAAAACCATCTCAAAAAAACCGGTTAAGAAGGCCAAAGTTCAAAAGAAACCGAAGGCAAGTGCCAAAAAAATCCCTGCCAAAAAAACCGTAGCAAAAGTGGTCTCGAAAAAGGTGGTCCCTAAAAAAGCAGCCTCCAAAAAAGTGGTCGAACCACCAGAGGAAATAATCAAACCGATAGTAAAATCCCCTTTCAAAAAAAATGATCCGAAGATATTGAAGATCCAGGAACGGCTGAAGCAGGACAGAAAAAGATTGATGGGTATACTGCGTTCTTCCAAGGAAGTAGAGCGAACCATTAACGACATCACCTTCAGCAATGAAATCGACCTGGCCTCCAGTCTGGAAGGCCGAGAAATGGCGTTTCAGCTTTCCAGCCGGGAGAGAAATGAATTGAGAATGGTTGAGGAAGCTCTTTTTAAGATTAAGGGGAATACCTACGGAGTCTGCGACACTTGTTCCAAGTACATCACCCTCAAGCGCTTGGAGATCATGCCCTTAACAGCGCTTTGCATCGCATGCCAGGAAAACTTGGAAGTCAAATGACCTCCCCTCTTATTTCCCGTGGCATTTTTTGTACTTCTTCCCGCTCCCGCAAGGACAGGGATCGTTCCGTCCCACTTTATTTTCATCCCGCTTGACGGGTGCCGGCTTCTGGCTTTCCGACCCTTCTCCCCGATGTTCCATGACTTTTCGTTCTTCTTTATCCTGGTGGGATTCGAGGGATTGAACGGCTTCCCTGTTAATCTGCGCCTTGAACAAAAATTCGCAAATTTCCTCTTTCATACGGAAGTTCATTTGCCGGAACAGATCAAATCCTTCCTTCTTGTATTCATTGAGCGGATTTTTCTGGGCGTAACCGCGCAGGCCGATCCCCTCTTTCAAATGATCCATGGCCAGCAAATGCTCGCGCCACAGGTTATCCAACACCTGTAGCATAATCATTCGCTCGGGATAGCGCAGAAGATCGGGACCGACTTCTTTTTCTTTTAGATCGTATTTGCCCGAAGCCGCCCCGAATACTTCTTCATGAAGTTCCTCCGCCTTGCAATCCTCGAGTTTGATTTCCTTTTGACCGTCTAATTGCAGGGTTTGGTCATCTATTTTTTTGATAGACACGTCGAACAACCGTTCCAGGTTTTCATTCAATAAATCGATATCCCACTCTTCCGGATAGATACCTTTTGGGATGACTTCCGCCAGAGTTTCCTCCAGCACCTCGTCCGCCATGTCATATAGAATATCTTTCTGATTTTCACCGGTCAGGATATCCCGGCGCAGGGCATAGATGATTTCCCTCTGCCGGTTCATGACATCGTCATATTCCAACAGATGTTTGCGGATATCGAAGTTATGCGCCTCCACCTTGCGTTGCGCATTTTCCACCGCCTTGGACACCATGGCGTGTTCGATCGGCTGACCGTTTTCCATTCCCAGTTTTGCCATAAAACCGGATATCCGGTCCGACCCGAAAATCCGAAGCAAGTCATCCTCCAAAGAAAGATAGAATCGTGAAGATCCCTTATCGCCCTGACGACCGGAACGGCCCCTTAGCTGGTTGTCGATACGCCGGCTTTCGTGGCGCTCGGTGCCTAGAATATGCAGTCCGCCCAATTCGGGAACCCCTTCGCCTAAGACAATATCCGTCCCGCGGCCCGCCATGTTAGTGGCGATGGTTACTGCCCCATTCTGACCGGCCTGGGCAATGATTTCGGCCTCCTGTTCATGATGCTTGGCGTTCAGCACATTGTGCTTGATGCCAAATTTTTTAAGGTACTTGCTCAATTGTTCGGATTTTTCAATGGAAATGGTCCCTACCAGGACCGGCCGCCCTATTTCGTTTAATTCGCGAACCTCTTCAATCGTCGCATCGAATTTTTCCTTCTCCGTCCGGTAGATGAGGTCCGCATAATCGTCCCGGATCATCGGCATATTGGTCGGGATTACCAGCACTTCCAGCTTATAAGTGGTTTGGAATTCCTCCGCTTCGGTGTCGGCGGTACCGGTCATCCCGGCAAGCTTTTTGTACATCCGAAAATAATTCTGGAAGGTGATCGAGGCCAGGGTCTGATTTTCATTTTCGACGGTGACCCCCTCTTTCGCCTCCAGAGCCTGATGCAATCCGTCACTGTAACGCCGCCCCGACATCATTCTGCCGGTGAATTCATCAATGATCACCACCTTGTCGTCCTGGACTACATAATCCACCTCATTTTTAAAAACGACATGAGCTTTCAAAGCCTGGTTGACGTGGTGCAGGGATTCGATTTGCATGGGATCATACAGATTGGAGACATTCAGCAGTTTTTCCACCTCGGAAATACCCTCCTCCGTCAACGCCGAAGAGCGTGCTTTTTCGTCGACCGTGTAATGCGCTTCCTTATTCAGTTTGGGGATGATCTTGTTGATCGTATAATACTTGTCCGTCGATTCTTCCGCCGGTCCGGAAATAATGAGAGGCGTGCGGGCTTCGTCGATCAGGATACTATCCACTTCGTCGACAATGGCGAAACTAAGGTCACGCTGAACAAAGTCCTCCGAGCTAAATTTCATGTTGTCGCGGAGGTGATCGAACCCGAACTCGTTGTTGGTTCCATATGTCACGTCGGCGTTATAGGCTTTCTGCCGATCTTCCTCCGACATGTCGTGAAAAATGGTCCCAACGGTGAGCCCCAGAAATTTATAGATTTGCCCCATCCATTCGCTGTCGCGCTGGGCGAGATATTCGTTAACCGTCACCAAATGGACTCCCTTGCCCGTCAACGCGTTCAGATAAACCGCCAAAGTAGCCACCAGGGTTTTCCCCTCCCCGGTTTTCATTTCCGCGATTTTGCCTTCGTGCAGGGCCACTCCGCCGACCAACTGCACGTCAAAATGCCTCATTTCAAGCACCCGCCAACTGGCTTCCCGGCAAACGGCAAACGCTTCGGGCAACAATTCTTCCACGGATTCGCCCCCCTTGAAGCGTTCCTTGAATTCCGGGGTTTTAGCCTTTAACTGCTCATCGGACAGCTTTTGAATACCCTCCTCCAGGGCATTAATCTGCTCCACATATACCTGGATCCGCTTCAACTCCCGGTCATTACGGGTACCCACTATTTTTTTCAATAATCCTAAAACCATACCAGTCCTTTACAAGTCCATCTGGGAGATTAGTATCCCTGGGTATTCATAGGTGAATTAAAGTTAATTTTTTGTGGTGGTTTTCCAATACGAGGGTTAAAAGAAAATCAAAGTTTAAACGGAGTGACAGGGGCCTAAATATCCCTAAGACGACAAGTATACCAAAAATCCCGTCCTCCGGGGTATGTTTTGGAGGATTGTCAAAGGCTGGAAAACAGGCTGGGATAAACCCTATTCTGAAAAAGACAAAAAAATAGGACGCTTGATAAAGCGTCCCAAATAGTTAACCGAGTTAGGATCAGTCTTCCAGAATATAGTTTCTCGGGCTGACCGGAATTCCATTAACGAGGACTTCGTAATGAACATGAGGGCCGGTACTTCGGCCGGTACTCCCGATCAACGCAATCACCTGCCCGCGTTTTACCTTGTCTCCGACCTTGACCAGGTTTTTGGAGTTATGACCATAACGGGTCAGCACCCCATAACCATGGTCGATTTCCACCATATTTCCATAGCCACTTTCACGCCCCGTCAGAATAACTTTGCCATCGGCAGTCGAACGAACCTCGGATCCCAGCCGTGCGGCGATATCCAATCCTTCATGTTTTTCCGGAAGACCGGTAAAGGGCGATTTGCGGTAACCAAAAGCAGAGGTCACCCAACCCCGTGTCGGCCAGATGGAAGGGGTGGAGGCCAGCAAGGATTTTTGATTTTTCAGATATTCATCCAGTTCCTGAAAACTGAACTGGCGTATCTTGATTTGGCTAGTCAGTATACCCAGATCGCCGGACAGGCGGTCCAACATGGATTGGGTTTCTTTTTCCAAAGAGGTAGTGAAGCTGTGTGAGGACAACCCATAGGGGCCACCGACACCCAGGTGCCCCTGATTTCCTTTTGGAGAATTCTCAAAGGACGTAATGATCCGCAGTTTCTTCTCGAAACTTTCCAAACGGGCCATTTCCGTTTCGAAAGAACGGACCTGCTTGCTGAATTTGTCGATTTGTGTTTTCTGGATTTTTTCCTGTCTTTGCAACGAAGCCAGCACAACTTGATCATCCTGATATTTCAAATACTTGTTGATAAAGTAGATGCCCGCGCCGCCAAAAAAGAGAGACACAACCAATAGAGAAATAAGAGCAACCTTCGCGGATTTCTTGGAAAGTTGAATTCTCTTGGGTGAAGCGGTGGAACCGGGGAACACAATGATGGTATAATCGTCTTTTTGCACCAATCCTCCTTATGGATTTCTGTCGGGAGCCCCAACCCTCCCTGTACTGCTGGCTACTAAGCAGGTTATGGCTAACCCTCTCTTTTGTCAAACGTTATTTCTTTTCGATAAATACCCAGATAGGAGGAGTTTTTTCTAAGTCCTTGAATTTTGCAAGGTTTCATGAACACTGAGTATTAATCTTTTTTTTGCTTTAATGAGCGTAATTTTTCGCGTGCCTGAATATGTCGGGGGTTGATTTTTAAGACTTCCCGGTATTTTTCCAAAGCGAGTTCAGCCTTCCCCTGCTCCTCATAAAGCACCGCCAAACTGAACAAACCGGCAACAATACCCGGCTCATGATTTATCTCACGATAGAGGTCCAACATGCTGACAATCATATTAATGGTCTCATCGATTTTCCCTTCAACATACATCTTGAAACTTTTTTGCCGTAATTGTTGCGCCAGGACAAGACCATATACCTTCGCTTTTGCCGGGAACCCTTCCGCAAGTAAATGTCGGTATTCTTCTTCAAACTTGTCAGGTTTTCCTGAACGGGTATAAATCATTTGAAGGTTCCGGTAAAACATCAATTCATTGGGAGCAATATTGATCGCCTCTTTCACTCTCTTCAACGCGCTCGCATACTTTTTCAACTCCACCAACACTGCCGCCAGATTATTGAGCGCCAGCGCATTTTCTCGATCAAAATTTAATGCCTTTTTCAAAAACCTTCTTGATTCTTCAAACCTCTCCTGAAAATAAAAGGCATAACCCAAACCGTAAGCAGCGGAAGAAGATTGAGAGTTTTTTTCAAGATATCGGTTCAACAAGGAAATAGCCTCCGGCAGTTTCTCCAGGGCTTGGTAGGAACGAACGATCCCTCGGACGGCATAACTGTTATGTGGTTCCCGTTGCCAAAGACCCTTGAAAACCTTCAGAGCTTCCCCGGGCTTTTTGGCGAGCAAGAAAAATCTTCCCTCTTGCAGGGGAGAAATATTAAAACTTTGTAAATGTTCCGGGGATTGAGCCCAAGCGGGTTGCAGTATTCCAAAGAGCACTATAAGGATCAGACCGATGGCAAAACGAAATGAACTTGCGCAGTTTCTCTTCACCGTCAAATTCCGGCTCAAAGTTCCATCGGGGCGGGTTCGGTTATGTGGTGTTCCAGGTTTTCAAAACGAGTGAATTCTTTCAGAAAAGCGAGTTCGACATCCCCAATGGGCCCGTTTCTCTGCTTGCGAATTAATATCTCAGCGATTCCGGCCTTGGCCGTCTCAGCATCGTATACCTCCTCCCTGTAAATAAATGCCACCACATCGGCATCCTGCTCTATGGAACCCGACTCACGCAAATCGGACAAAAGGGGTCTTTTATCGGTACGGTTCTCCACCGCACGACTCAACTGGGACAGGGCAATGATGGGCACGTTGAGTTCTTTGGCTAGCCCTTTCAAGCCTCGCGAGATTTCGGAGATTTCCAAGTGGCGGCTTTCGATTTTCCTGGACCCATGCATGAGCTGGAGATAATCGACAATTACCAGCCCCAGTGAATGCTCCGCCTTTAAACGGCGAGACCGGGCTCGGATATCCAGTGTGGCC
>JAUVMD010000071.1 GCA_030600405.1 Nitrospirota bacterium | reverse complement strand
GATGATCCCAACCTGTATTACTACATTTCCATAACCTCCAGCGAAGCGCAGTCGGGAGCTAAAAAGCAGATTTCCTATCGGATAGGAGAAAACTCAGAGAATCTCCAAGTCACTATCCCCCCCGGAATTTCCTCCGGCAAAAAACTGCGCCTGCGCGAAAAAGGCCCCATGGTCAATGAGCAACGGGGTGACCTGATCTTGACAGTTCAGGTCAAACCCTGACGCTATCCTTATTCCACTTATAATCCATCTCATCCCTCCTTACGTCTCTGATGAATCTAAAAAAGATTAATGCCTGCGAAAAATACATACGATATGCTAACCAGTGAAATCATTGGCTTTTAGAGCGCTCCTTGGGCATAATGCGAGGCTCTGGTGGGTGATCGTCGGAATTTCAAAACTTTAAACTTATACATGAGATATATTATCTTAAGTTATCTATTATTTAGAATTACTATAATCACTTTCTTAATAGTCAGCCTAGGGTCATCCTCCCCACTCTTTGCCCAGAAAAAGAGGGATCAGCCAGTTCCCGTGGGGGTGGCCAAGGTCAGGGAGATCGCCACACATTCCTCGTTTGAGTATCCGGGTACGGTGCAAGCCTGGGCCACAACTCAACTGGCTTCCGAAGTGGACGGGCGAGTGGACAAACTGTTGTTCCAGGAAGGCCAATATGTAAAAAGAGGAACCCCTTTGGTCAAACTCCGGATCGATCCCCTGATCATCCAACGTGACTTAGCGAGGGCCGAGAAAAAACTGGTCGAGGCCCGCTTAGAGGAACTGAATACCGGCACCCGCCCTGAAACCATCGAAGCAGCCAAATCCGCCGTGGACCAATCCAAAGCAAAAGTGAGACTGGCCAACAACGAACTCAAGCGAATCAAAAAATTATATAAGGATGGGGTACTCAGTCTCGACGAGTTTGACAAGGCCGATGCCCAGGCCCAGGCCGCCCAAGCAGAACGGGAAGAGAAGCAATCCGTGCTGAACGAACTCGTTGCCGGTCCCCGTGCTGAAAAAATCAAGCAGGAGGAGGCCAACCTGAATGCCGCGGAGGCCCGTATCCGGATCATTCAGGACAATATCAACCGGGCGACCTTATTCGCCCCGTTTCACGGGTATATCATCAAAAAGGAAACCGAGGTCGGCCAATGGTTGGAACAAGGAGACCCGGCCCTTTCCATGATCCGGGCCCAACCCCTCAAGGTGGAAATCCATGTACCTCAATTCCAGTTCAACAGTATTGAAATTGGAGCATCGGCCAAGGTCAAATTGAAATCCTATGAAACCCGCGACGGCCTTCAGACCTTCAAGGGAACAGTGATCGAAAAAATCCGGTCCGGCGATCCGGTATCCCGGACCTTTCCAGTACGCATCAAGGTCACAAAAACCAAATCCCAACTGGCACCGGGCATGCTGGTCCGGGTAGAATTGAAACTGGGTAAGAAAAAGAAAAAGACCCTGTTTGTTCCTAAGGACGCAATCGTCCGCACCCCCAGGGAAACCTCGGTCTGGGTGGTTCGCGAGGACAAAGGTAAAACCATGACAGCACGGAAAGTGATCGTGCAGACCGGGCAACTGGAGAAAAACCTGATTGCTGTTCACTTTAAGGGCCCTAAAATTAAAGCGGGAGATTGGGTGATCGTTCAAGGCAACGAACGTCTGAAACCCAACGCCGAGATAAACATCATCAAAAAAATCCGATAAGGCCATCCCATGAAACTGGTCGAACAATCACTCAAGTACGGAGTCACCGTCGCGGTAGGGGTGATTTTAATCCTCATGTTCGGCATTATGTCCCTACTTCGCATTCCCGTCCAACTAACCCCTGAAATCAGCCAGCCGGAATTGAGCATCCGCACCACCTGGCCGGGAGCCAGCCCGGAAGAGATCGAGCGGGAAATCATCGACGAACAGGAACAGCATCTAAAATCCATCGCTGGCCTGGTGGAGATGGAAAGCACCTCCAAGACCGGTATCGGAGATGTATACCTCGAGTTCCAAGTGGGGACCAATCTGCAGGATGCTCTGGTCCGCACTGCTAACGCCTTGAATCAGGTACCCACTTATCCCGAAGATGCGGATGAACCGATCATAAAAACCACCAATATTTCGGACCGGCCCATCGGCTGGTTCGTCCTGTCACCGCTTCCGGGGAAGGAAAACGAGGTCAACGTCTATCATTACCGCGATTTCGCGGAAGACTTCATCAAAGCGCGGTTTGAGCGGATACCCGGCGTGTCCGACAGCTCGGTCTATGGCGGCAGTCCACTGGAGTTGCAGGTCATCTTCGACCCGCATGCCCTGGCGGAACGGGGCATCAGCATTTTTCAACTGCGGGAGGCACTGCGCAACCAGAACCGGAATGTGAGCGGCGGGGATTTTGATGAGGGCAAACGGCGCTATATCATCCGCACCACCGGAGAATTCGAAAGCCCGGAAGATATCGAACAAGCCATCGTTACTCATATCGAGGGACGCCCGGTTTACGTCAAGGACGTAGCGGAAGTTAAAGTCGATTACGACGAGTTGCGAGACTACGTCCGGCACAACGGTCTGCCGGGAATTGCCCTCAACACCCGCCGTGAAATTGGCTCCAACATTATCGAGGTGATGAAGGAGATCAAAAAAGTAGTGGCGGACATGAATGAGAACCTGCTCCATCCCATGAGCCTTCACCTCGCGCAGACGGCAGACAAAACGGAATACATCTCCCGGTCCATCGATATGGTGACATTCAACCTGATGGTGGGCGGAACCATGGCCATCGTGATTCTGCTGTTGTTTCTGAGAAGTTTTTACAGCACTCTGGTTATCGCCCTGGCCATTCCCATCAGCGTCATCGGTTCCTTTTTAATTATTTCACTGATGGGCCGCACGGTGAACGTCATCATGCTGGCGGGCATGGCGTTCGCGGTGGGCATGGTGGTGGACGCTTCGATCATTGTCCTCGAAAATATTTACCGCCACCGGCAGATGGGCAAGGATACCTTGACCGCCGCCTATGACGGCGCCCGCGAGGTCTGGGGCGCTATTTTCGCCAGCACGTTAACTACTCTCGCCGTATTCATTCCCATTCTTTTCATCGAGGAGGAAGTCGGTCAACTGTTCCAGGATATCGCTGTCGCCATCTGTTCCGCCGTAACCCTCTCAATGATCGTCAGTATTCTGGTCATACCCGCTCTGGCGCGGAAACTCTTGCACTATGAAGAAGTACATCCCACTTCGAGCGGTATTATAAAAACTATTTTCCGGAATGTGTTCGGCTTGGTGCCCTTGGCGGCCGGGTTCAATCGCGCGGTGGTGGGTGGATTGAAATGGGTTTTTCAATTTCCATTCATCCAAGGTGCACTCATTCTGGTCCTCACTCTTGTCCCGTTATACGGTGCGTGGCTCCTGATGCCGAAAACAGAATACCTGCCGGAAGGAGACCAGAATGTAATCATCGGCATGATGATTCCGCCGCAGGGGTATAACATCAACGAGATGCACCGCATCGGCAACGAAATGGAAGAAAACTACCGGGCCTACTGGGAGGCTGAACCGGGAAGTCCCGAAGAGGCGAAGCTGGAGGGTCCGGCGGTGCGCAATTTCCTGTTTATTGGTAGCCGCGGCCGCCTGTTCACCATCGTAAAAGCGAAGGACCCGGAACGCGCCCCGGAGTTGATTCCGGTGTTGAAAAAGGAATTGGTCAAAGTTCCCGGGATGATTGCCATCACCCGCCAATTGTCTTTGTTCTCGAGCGCGTTCAGTGGATCGCGCGGCATTGAAATGAATATTTTGGGGCCGGACTTGGTAAAAATCACCGAAATCGCCCGCGATTCTTTTTTCAAACTCAAAGATATCATGCCCGGATCGCAGATACGTCCCAAGCCCGGAATCGAACTGGGTCAACCGCAAATCCGGGTTCAGCCGCGATGGCAGTCCGTCGCCGAACTGGATCTCGATGTGTTCGAACTGGGGTACTCGGTGGCGGCGCTGGTGGATGGGGTTTACGCCGATGAAGTTTTCCTCAATCCCGATAAAATCGATGTGCCCTATATGCCGCGGGAGGGCATCGACCTCATCCTGCAAAGCCGGGAGCAGGATGTGAAACGGACCCAGGATATTCCGGAAATGATTATTTATACGAAAAAAGGCCGGGCGGTGCCACTGGTCAACGTCGCGGAAATGATTGAAACGGTGAGCTCCGAGGAAATCCGGCATTTTGAGCGCAAGCGGTCGGTAACGCTGGAGATCAGTCCGCCCACCGAAATGTCCCTTGAGGAGGGAATTGATTTGGTAAAAACCCAGATTATCCAACCATTGATTGACGACGGCACCCTGTCCGGTGAGTATTCCATCAACCTGACGGGCAACGCAGACAAGCTGGAGAAAACCCGCGATGCCATGTCGGGTAATTTTATTTTGGCGATCATCATCACCTACCTGTTACTGGCGGTTCTATTTCAGCACTGGGGGTTCCCATTGGTCATCTTGCTCAGCGTTCCGATGGCGGCAGTTGGCGGGGTGGCCGGATTATGGGCATTGAACCTGTTCGTTATACAACCGCTGGATGTTTTAACCATGCTAGGATTCATTATCCTGATCGGCGTGGTGGTGAACAACGCCATATTGATTATCCACCAGACCTTGTTGCACATCAGGGAAGACGGCATGTTCTACCGGGACGCCATCCTGGAAAGCGTGCGCAACCGCATTCGACCGATTTTCATGAGCACGTTCACCAGCATCTTCGGCCTGATGCCGCTGGTGGTGATACCCGGCGCCGGGAGCGAAATCTATCGCGGTATCGGCGTGGTCATTTTATCGGGGCTGTTCTTCAGCACGGTCTTTACGCTTCTGCTCATTCCCTGCCTATTGAATCTAAGTTTTGGCATGAGAGCCGGTCCCAGCGCTCCGGTTTCCCCCCCGACCGCCCCCAGCACACAACCCATTTCCGCTCCGAAAAATGCTGGAATCCTGACGCGGAACCCAAGGACTCTATGACGGATAAAAATCGGGTTCTCAACTACTGGCAAAAGTTTTTCGCGGATCTATTGATCGGAACTTTCGTGAACCTGTTTTTGTTCGGTGCCGTGGGTTTCGTTGTTGGAATGATCGGTATCTATTCACTGAAAGAAATTTATATCTGGGAGGCCGACTGGAGCGGCTGGTTGCAATGGCTGGTGTTGATTGCCGCGCTTCTCTGGTACGGTCTCTGGGGACCGATCCACGGAGTCATTGCCAGCATCATTCATACGGCGCGCGGCAAGTTTCAGCAAATGGTGGGCGGTCTGCATGACTTGATGGATATTCTGGTGAGCGGGGTGCTGTCAAATTACCCGCACGTGAATAAAAGTATTCCCAAAGAAGAGTTGGCACGCAAGTTTGACGCAATCGGTAAAAAGTTTCTCGATGAACTCAAACTCAAGGGCGGTCCCATCAATTGGATGAAGGGGCTGTTCTTCCGGGCTGTTTTGAAAGTCCTCAAATTCATCTTCCTCGACGACGTCATGGAGGAGTTGAATAAAAAAGGCAAGGACCATCTGGACCGGGCGGATATCGAAAGCGCAGTCCGGCGGGTCGGCGTCGAGTTCGTCATCTCCACCCTGACCGATCAAATGCTCATCCTGCAGGGATTGAATATCCTCGCCCTCGCCTTCACCTTCGGCCTGCCCTTCTTCTTGTTCTGGTATTTCTAACAGACCTGTAAGGATTCGAGCCCGCCTGCGACTTAAATGAAATGACAATACTAAACCCGCAACATGGAGGATAGCGATGAAACGCCTGTTAGGATGGGGATTGATGGTGATATTTCTGGCAAGTCTGTGCGTGGGCGCGGCGGCCTGTTCGCACTCGCATAAAGAATCCGGCTCATCCGGTACCAAGGATTCCATCACCTCGAAAAAAAGCGAAGGATCGGGGTCCAGCGGTGACGGCAACTGAGGACCATCGTCTCAACTAAAACTATCAATCGCATTTTTTTGTGTCAACATCAGGGTGGGATATGTCTTTAACTAGAAAGAGCGGAGATGCGTTCCTGGATGTTTTCTCTTTCGTGGTAGCCGAGATACAGCAGGCCATCGGCCAATGAATAGTTGTGGGGAAAAGTCATGACTTCGCGGCTGATCTTCTGCACCACCTCCTGATAGACTTCCGTGGCCTGTTCAGCGTTCAGTCCTTCTTTGATCTTATAGGAAAAACCCAGAGACAAATCATGGTGCGGCGGATTGTTCAAGTCGTACACGCCCCACTGGCCGGGGTCCTTGGCGAGCGGCGTTCCCTTTTCCAGGTCGAACTGTGAGGCGATGCATGAAAAACCGGGTGAATCGAGAATGGCCTGGTTATCCATCACGAAATTAACGGAATCCATGACCTCATCCCGCGTTTCGGTGGGGAACCCGATCAGAATATAAAAATGCATGGCGATACCGATGCGGATACACTCTTCGACGGTTGTGTCGATGACTTCCTTGGGACAGCCTTTTTTCATCGCATCCAGTACCCGCTGATTGTACGATTCCAGCCCGAAAATCAGTTTGCGGCAACCCGACTTGTACAGGGTTTCCATGCGGTTGTCGCGTAACAGGCTTTTTTCAAACTTCAGCTCGCCGGTCCACTGGACATCGACCTTCTGTTCGACCAGTTTTTCGGAGAAGGTTTTCAGGAAATTGATGGGAAGCGCTTCGTCGGTGAAGAAAAAGTAGTTGCATCCGTACTTTTCTTGCAGGTTTTTGAAATCCTGCACCACCGTT
>JAUVMD010000012.1 GCA_030600405.1 Nitrospirota bacterium | reverse complement strand
ATCTGCAACAGCATGGGCAGACAGCCGCCGAGCGGGTTGACCTTGTATTTTTTGTAGAGGCCGATCATCTCCTCATTGATTTTCTGCCGGTCGCCCTTGTGCCGCTCCTGGATGACTTTGATGTACGGCGCGATTTTCTGCATGCCCTTCATCGACTTGAAGCTTTTGTGCGTCAGCGGGAACAGGATGAGTTTGATGACAAAGGTGAGGCCGATGATGGCCCAGCCGTAGTTGCCGATGATCCCGTAAAAAAAGCCGAGGGCTTTCAGCATCGGTTTCACCAGGAAGGCGAACTTGTTGCCCAGCCAGCCGTAGTCGATGAGGCGGAACAGTTTGTGGCCGGAGTTCTCCAGCACCTCCAGATTTTTGGTGCCGACGTATAGCAGATGCGTGGCCGCGGCGGACGATTGCACCGACTCGAAGTTGAGTCCGACGTAAATCTGGTCCTCGTTCTTTTTGACGACCCTGGAGGACTTGATGCCTTTATCGGGAACCAGCGCCGCGGCGAAATATTTGTTCTGGAACGAAGTCCATTGAATGTCCCCGCGAAAAGTGACGGTTTTATCCATTTCTTCGGGCAGGGTTTCCTCCCGTTCGTTGTTCACGAACGTGGTGGGTCCGTTGAACGAGATGAAATCGGCCTTCATTTCGAGCTGTCCGCCCAGACCGGGTCCCCAGACGACAGAGTACTGCAGGTTTTCCGCTGTCATGTTGGGGGCTTGGATTTGGGTGTCCACGGAAATCAGGGCGTTGTCCCATTCATAATGAAAGGTACGCGTTACCTCGAAGCCGGAGGGGTGCTGCAAATGGAACACCAGGTCGGATGAGGGATTGAACTCGCTGATTTCGATGAATTGTTGCGACGGTTCAAAATGACCGTTCGCCAGCACCTGATCGACCGCCGGATGGCCGGTTTCCAGGGTCAGCGGGTATTTGGCTCCGGGAACCTGTGGGATCAGGTCGATGGGTCCGTCTCCCTCGGGGTTGGTGTATTGATGCATTTCGACATGTTTGAGCACGCCGCCCCGGCTGGAAAAGATCAACGTGGTTTGGCCTTTGATGACATTTACCAGAATTTCTGCATGCGTTGCCGGTGCAGGGGGGGCCGGTTGCTCCGTCTCCCCGGTCACGACCTGACCGGTTTTCCCGGATGGCAGGGATTGTGACGGCAGAGAAGGGAGTTCCGGGGTGCCGGGTAACGGGGCACTTTTTGGCTTTCGTTCCTGTGGCTCGATTTTGGCGATGGGCTGTTGCGGAGGTGGCGGCGATATTTTTGCCAGAAACACTCCCCACAAAATGAAGACCACCAGTGACAGCCCGAAAGCGATCATCGCTCTATTTTCCAACGTTCAATCTCCTGTCATTATTTGAGCGGATCGTGTCCCCCTTCATGCCAGGGATGGCATTTCATCAGTCGGGACAAAATCAACCACGAGGCTTTGAACAGTGAAAATCGCTCCAGGGCCTGGCAGGAATATTCCGAGCAGGAGGGATGAAAACGGCATGCGGGCATCAGCATGGGCGAAATCCATCTTTGATAGAAGCGAATAGCTGCTTTAAAAATCCGGTTCAACATGATTCAAATATTCTTGAGGGAAAGAATGAGGTGATAATGGTTTTCAAGGATTACTTTATTGGACGGCCTGAAGTGTTTGTGTCAATTTTTGTTCCAGGATGGCATAAGGCAGGTTGACCAGTTTTCTTGCGGAAATCACTACGATATCCATGTCCCGTTCTCCCAGGTTTTTATGCCGCCGGAAAATTTCCCGGATTTTCCGTTTGGCCCGATTCCGGTTCACCGCATTCCCGATTTTTCGTGAAGCGATGATTCCTAAACGTTTACGGCCTAATGAGTTGGGGAGAAAAACCAGAGTGCAGGTACGATCCACCATTTTTTTCCGGCCCTGGGTCATTACCTTTTTGAAATCGGAGCGGGCCAACAACCGTTCATCCTTGGCAAACGACTGGTTCACCATGACTCAGACCGCCAGTCGTTTACGTCCTTTGCGCCTTCGGTTGGCCAGTACCCGGCGTCCTCCTACAGTGGCACTGCGGGCGCGGAATCCATGGGTCCGTTTTCTGCGTAAATTTTTTGGTTGATACGTTCGTTTCATACGATACCCAGACCGCAATTAGTTGCAACTAATTGATTTTAAAAGAGTTTATTGATTTTAGGAAAATGGTGCAGGAAATCAGCATCAATTATTTCATCCGGCTTGGCGCTTGTCAAGGGAAGTTTTTAGGCTGGGTCAGAGATGCGGTCGTGGTTTGCGGCTTTTCCGTAGGAAATGAATTATTAATCATATTTTCAGTAAGTTCCATAAATTATCTGTTTACATCATGGGTAAATTTGCTATCATGAGTTTATCCTAATTGCTTAAAAATAAAGGGCCTAAGTAGAGCTTTCATTGTCGCCCACCCATTTGAAGGAGGAGCTTGGTTATGGCTCATTGGAACGCAGTCCTTGGATACACCTTAATGGCTTTAACAGGCTTAGTTCTGTCCGGAAATCCGGTTTTTGCGGAATCGTCTGAAAAACAAATATATCAGGTGGCGCAGAACGTCCCCGGGCTCGATACTCTGGATCAGGGAAGCGGCACCTTGGGCGGAGAAGAAAAGAAACCGGTCGTAGAAAATTCAGAAGAAGGCAAGAAAAGATTCGAAAAGGCCAAAGGTATTAAAGCTAAAAAGGTGCTTTCAACGACTGGAGATTTGGGGGACGATGCCAGAACATTAATTCCTTATTCCAAGTTTTTTACCGCAGGATATGTGGGAGAGGAAATGGATCCGGTAGGCGGTGTTTTAGGCAACCGGGCGCCAAGATCCTACGGGGGTATGATTACCCAAGATGCCATGACGGTGATGGACACTCTATATATTGATATTGGACAGGAAGATGATGTTGAGGTGGGGGACCGCTTCATTGTGTACTCGCAATATCACGAAGTCCGCCATCCCCTGAAAACCTTCTTTATCACCTTTGAAAGAGAAATTGATTTGCTTGATGATGAATACAAAGGTGAGTTCTATCACAACCTTTTTTCTTTCAGACACGATATTGTAGGAGATCAGATTAAGGTCAAAGGAGTGATCAGAGTTATCGAAACGGCGAGCATTACTTCCAAGGCGGTCATTGAGCAAGCATTTAATCCGATCAGCGTTGATGATCTCATCGTCCCCTTTCCTGAAAGACTCCCCCCCATGATAGCTTTAAATTATGTTCCCCCGAAAAAGGATATCCAGGGACATATCATTAGCAACCGTGGCAACAACCTGATGTTCACCATGAATGAGGTGGTGTACCTCGACCAGGGGGAAGAAGATGGGGTGGACCTGGGAGATCGCTTCGAGATTTATGCGTATCCCCTGACCATCGACGAGGATGAAGATGATATCAATCCTGAAATCATCGGCGAAATCGCTGTTATTTCCATTCAGGAAGATACATCCACGGGGGTCATTCTAAATGCCACCGAACCGATCTTCCCGGGTCACAAGATCCGAAGCAAACGCTGAAGACTCAGGTCGTGATTTTCAGAAACCGTTTTTTTCCCACCTTGATCAGGTACTCCTGATTTCCGTTCAGGGCCAGGTTTTCATCGGTGACTTTTTCTCCATCCACCGATACGGCGCCTTGTTTGATCATGCGTTTGGCATCCGAGGTGCTGGGGCAGACCTTGGAATCGGCCAGCACCTTTCCAATCCAGCGCGGTTCCGCTCCCCAGGTCTTTAGGGTAGGAATATCCGTTGGGAGGTTTTTATCTTTGAATACATTCTCAAATTCCTGGGCCGCTTGCTCCGCGGCTTCTTCGGAATGGTAACGCGCCACCAGTTCTTTACCCAATTGCACCTTAATATTCTTCGGATTCATCTCTCCACTTACAGCTTTATCTCGAAGCGTCTTTAAATCGCTCGACGCGATATCGCTCAACAATTCAAAATAACGCCACATGAGATCGTCGGAGATGGACATGATTTTTCCGAACATTTCTCCCGGAGGATCCATCACGCCGATGCTATTGCCCAGGCTTTTGCTCATTTTCTGAATGCCATCCGTTCCTTCCAGCAGGGGCATGGTGATGATGTTCTGCGGTTCCATCTGGTAGGCTCGTTGCAGATCCCTTCCCACCAGCAGATTGAATTTTTGGTCGGTACCTCCCAATTCTATGTCCGATTTCATGGCCACCGAATCGTATCCCTGAATCAACGGATACAACAGTTCGTGGATCGAGACGGGCTGGTTGTTGGACAAGCGCTTTTGAAAATCGTCGCGTTCGATCATGCGAGCGACGGTGTACCGGGCGGCCAGGTTGATCATATCTGTCGAGGAGAATTTGTTCATCCACTCACTGTTATACATGACGACGGTTTTGTTTTTATTGAGGATTTTGTAGACCTGCTCGAGATAGGTTTTAGCGTTTTCCTTGATTTCTTCCGGCGTCAGGCTTTTGCGGGTTTCGGATTTGCCGGTCGGGTCGCCGATCATCCCCGTGAAATCGCCAATCAGAAAAACCACTTCGTGGCCCAGCTCCTGGAACTGCTTCATCTTCTGCAAAAGCACGGTGTGGCCGAGATGCAAATCCGGAGCCGTGGGATCGAAGCCGGCCTTGACTCGCAGGGGCTTGCCTGTTTTAATGGATTTTTCCAAAGCGCGGGCAAGGTTTTTTTCCTCTATGACTTCCGACGTGCCGCGTTTGATGATTTTAAGTTGTTCCTGGACGGATGTCATGGCTTCGTGGGAAAGGATGGTCATTAAAAGGGGAAAGCTATCATACCCCCTTGCAAACTGCAATCGGTTTGGGGAGAAAGATCGTCAAGCAGTTTGGCGGTTTTTATCATTCATTCAATGAGTTCATCATGTCAGAATCCCAACCGTTACCCGCAAGCCTGAAAAAATACCATCAGGCCGCCAACGGTTTTGTGTTCTTAAATGGGGTGTATTTGGTTTTAGCTTATTGGAAAGTACCCTCCTTTAACATCACGACTCAAACTATAGGATCTTTGGTATTCTTCATCCTCTTTGTCGGGGTGCTGGCCAAGTTTATTTACGGCGGTTCCAGGAAACTGGTGTTGGTGCTGGCGGCGATTTATGCCGGGCGGGTTTTATTTTCTTCGTATACACTGGTCATAGGAACGGCGTTTCCACTGGTTCCCTACGTGCTCCCCACAACCCTCATCGGGTTTTATCTGTTTGGACGAATCATCTGGGACTGGCCTTGAGTTGGAAAGGTGGCATGAAAGAATCGCGATGAAATCTCTGGTATTGAACGGCGATCAACTGACTTTGGATGACGCGGTCTCCGCCTTACGCGGCGGAGCCTCCGTTAAAATATCGTCTGAGGCTAAAGAACGAGTGAAGGCGGCGCGGTGGCATATCGATACGGCAGTCCGCGAGAAAAAGGTGATCTATGGCATCACCACCGGGTTCGGCGCGTTCAGTGACGTGACCATCTCCCGCGCCCAGGGAAAACAGCTTCAAAAAAATATTCTCATGAGTCATGCCGCGGGTGTGGGGAATCCTTTATCAGATGATATTGTTCGCTGTGTTTTACTGCTGATGATCAACAGTAAAGCCAAGGGTTATTCCGGCCTGCGCCCCAAAACACTGGACACGTTACTGAAACTGTTCAACAAAAAAGTGGTGCCGGTCGTTCCGGAACAGGGGTCGGTGGGGGCCAGCGGCGACCTTGCGCCTTTGGCGCACTTGTCGCTGGTGTTGATCGGCCGGGGTCAGGCGCGTTACCAGGGTCGGACGCTTTCGGGAGCGCAGGCGCTCAAACGCGCCGGCATCGCTCCCGTCGAGTTAGCGGAAGGGGAGGGCCTGGCCCTCGTCAACGGGACTCAGGTAATGACAGCCATCGGCGCGCTCACCCTACACCAGGCCATCCAATTGGCCAAGGTCCAGGATGTTGCGGCTTCGATGAGTCTCGAAGTGTTACTGGGGAGCAACAAACAGTTTCATAAACGCATCCACCGCCTCCGCCCGCATCCGGGACAGATCGATTCTGCCGCCAACATGCGGCGCATTACCAATGGCAGTGAGATTATTTCCTCGCACAAGGATTGCGGGCGCGTGCAGGATGCTTATTCCCTGCGGTGTGTGCCGCAGGTGCATGGCGCCAGCCGCGACACCTTGGCCCACGTCAAACGAGTCGTCGAAACGGAGATGAATTCCGCCACCGAAAACCCACTGGTTTTTCCCAATGGACAGGTGATGTCCGGCGGCAACTTTCACGGCCAGCCGGTGGCATTGGCGATGGATTTTCTGGCCATCGCGCTGGCAGAGTTTGCGGGTATTTCCGAACGCCGCGTGGAACGGATGGTTAATCCCATGCTGAGCGGACTGCCGTCGTTCCTGATTGAGGAAGGTGGGGTGAACTCCGGCTTCATGATCGCCCAATACACCGCCGCGGCGTTGGTGTCGGAAAACAAGGTGCTGGCACATCCGGCTTCTGTCGACTCGATCCCGACGTCCGCCAACAAGGAAGATCATGTGAGCATGGGGACGATTGCCGCGCGCAAGGCGGGGCAGGTGTTGGAGAATGTCAAGCAGGTGGCGGCCATCGAATTGTTGTGCGCGGCACAGGCGCTGGATTTGTTCACCAACTTGAAGCCGGGAAAGGGATCGCTCGCCGCTTATAAGGTGATCCGCCGCCATGTCAAGCGAATGAAGCGCGACCGGGAACTGGCGCCGGATATTGCAACCGTTGCCGCCCTCATTGATAATGATGAAATTTTAAAGGCCGTCGAAAAAACCTCCGGACCTCTCTTGTAATCAACCCTATTTTTGAGCCATCCTATCAATCCATGAATTCTCCCATTTTTACAGATGATAAGGACCGTCTGCCTTTGCTGGCGGATGCCGGCCGTGCCTGGCAGGGATTGGACCGTTCCTCCTCACCGGAGATGAGTGTACGTCTGCGGGAAATGTTTGAGCATCTCAATACGCGTTTGGGGTTTGCGCCGGGTGATGAGGGTCAGCGTCGACAGGCCACCTTCAACCTTTTGCTCCGTTACGCGTATCCCGAACTGATGATTGATCTGGCAGACCGGGTGTACGTTCAGCACGAACGCCCAATGGTTTTTTTGAATCGGGATCATATCCAGCTGAACCGCAACGCCGACCCTGAGCCGCCTCAACCTTCGACAGACATTAAAGAGCTCGGCCCGGACATGGAAACGCTGTTCCGTGAGCTGACAGAGACGCTCCAAGATCAGAAGGCGTTGCGGGAAGACCCGGTGGTGGTGCGCATGTTGGCGGAGAGTTACAGTTATTACATGGCGCTGACCAAAAATTTTCCTTGGGAGGATCCGCTCAAGGACCAGATTTCTCCGGGCACCGCTCCGGTGCTGGATGTGGCGACGGGGTTAACGGGGTTCAGCCTGATTCACGACTGGCCTGCGTCGCATCCCCTGCTGGTGCTGGCGGACAGCATGCCGTTCATCGTGGAGGGACTCACCCATTTTAAGAATTTGCTGGACCGCCGCAACGTGGAAATCCTCCAGGCGGAATTTCCCGAGAGCCCCGGGGTTTCTTATAAATTTGGGACCATTCACGTCAGTAAGTTCCTGCACCATCTGCAAAGAGACGAACGCCAACAGTTTTTGCGCTGGGTGCAAAACATGTTGACGCCCGGCGGGCAGTTGTCCATCATCGACACCGATCTTGAGAACCGGATCTTGATCGAAGCCGATGACCTCGATTACGCCAATAAACTGATGCCTGGGTATCTCGAAACGTTGGTGAAGATCGAAGACCGGTTTTGCCACAACCTGGTGGACGACATTCGTGAGTTGGGCTATACCGTCCGCAATTTTGATTTTCACGAGTACCACGATGAGACTGACGCCTACAGCCATTATCCCGGCGACACCCTGCCGATCAAATTCCTCGGCTTCGAAATCCTCGCGCAGAAAAACCCCTAAAGTCTGACAGGATGAACAGGAAAAGCTGGAAGGAGAACCGAAATTCTTCGTCTCCCTCAGAATGACAGATCCGGTTCTTAATTTATCATCCTGAGTGAAGCGAAGGATCTATGTTTGCTCTGGGTCTGTAGTAACTCGATTCATCGGAGGAGTACCTCCGCAGGTAATTTTAAAAACTTCGGTCGGCGAAGATAACGGTACAACCCGCTACTCCGTACTAGGCCAAATTGGGTCCAGCGTCACGCTGGTTTTCCCGGATTTTTTTTGAGAGATTTCTGAATGGTTTTCCATTCGGGGTCGATGGCTTTAAAGGCCTTGGTTTCCATGGTGCGGTAGAGGTCCAGCAGGTGCCGGCCCTCGGCGGTCAGTTGCGCGCCGCCTCCGCCTCTCCCGCCTTTAACTCGTGCCACCAGAGGATGTTTGAAGCAGTGGTTCATGGTATCGACCAGGTCCCACGCACGGCGGTAGCTGAGTCCCAACTCGCGCGCCCCGGCGGAGATGGACCCGACGCGCTCGATGGCTTCCAGCAGGTCGATTTTGCCCGGTCCCAGGGCGATATCTTTGCCAGCCTTGACGCGGATACGGGGACGACAGGTGAATTTGGGTTGTTTGGATCCAGCCAAGGACTCCTCTTTACTTTTTGGACGGAGGCAGGCGGGTGATGCCCACCACGTTGGGAACCGGCCAGGCCAGGGAATTATCGTCGGTATCGCTGGCTCCGGTCGAATAACTGCCCACAAATTCCAGCTCGTTTTTTCCTGAGTGAATAAACATCTGGGCTTCGGAGCCGCCTTCCACATACATGGCCCGCTTCAAATGGATGGGCAGTTTCAGCAGATTATCGATCAGGTCGTGCGTGCTGAACGGGGAACGCACATGGATAAACAGGATGTCTCCCTGTTGATTCATCCCGATAGCCGCGGTGCTCCATTTTTTATTCTGCTGTTCCCAGACGTTTTTACGGTCGCAGGAAATCATGCGGATGCTTTGGATCAACGTGTGATACAGCTTCCGTAATTGGTCCACGCTCTGGCAATCCCGGTCCAGAATTTGGGCGTCCGGCAGAGACTTCTTTTTGGGATCAAACACCAGCAAGGCGCGATCTTTGGAGTACCAGCGGTTGTTGATGTGGCCGAAAGTTTTCATCAGGGAGACACTGGTGAGTTTGTCGGCCTGGTACATGCTGGCGTTGATGGCCGCAACCATTCCGTTTTGCCGGACCCACTGTTTGGCGGACAGGCGTTTACCCCCGGGCGATGCCGAGGCATTCAGGAGCCGGAACTGAAATTGTTTGGGGTCGATCTTCAATATTCGGATCAGATTGTCGCCCACGGGGGATTTATCAGGCGAGATAAAGGACCCAAATTCCAACCCCGGTTCCAATCGAATCCACGGTTTCTGTTTCGGTTTGTTCTGGGCGGCGGGGTTCTGGGAAAGGGGCCCGAAACCTGCCAATGCAACTGTAATAAGAACCAGGCAGGTGAAGATTCTTTGAGTCATGGGTATGCCTTTTAAAATCTTAAGGGTGATTTCAGCCAACAAAACCATAAGACAACGACGGGAACTCTAAGATGGCCAAGCTCAAGACTTCAGGGCTGATTATATCAGGAATTCCATGCAGATCAGACGGCAAATTCATGAATTCGTTAATGTTGTTTTTAGCTGAAGTAGGGGGTAGGAGAGGCTAAATATGGTGAAATTGTGCAACCATCAGTTGATTATAGTGAAAATTTGTTTATAATAGATTAACTTCAAATGTATCATTGAACGATGATGCACTATGAGAGGTCTTTTGTTAATTTGAGGTTCTGATTTCTGGATTTTGTATTCTCTGATATTAAATCCTAAGAAAAAGGTGTATATATGAGTTTATTGGTGCGATTGGGGTCTGTTTTTTTGATGGTTCTGCTGGTAGGATGTGCCTCCCAAGGTGGGGGAGATGATTCGACTCCCAAGAAGGCGGAGGGTTCCAGCAGTGAAGTTCAGATGAAATCCATGGATGTGGGGGTGACCATCACTAAACCGGTGCCGATGGCCGATGTGGCCAGTCCCGTCGAAATTTGTATGGAAACCAGGGGCTATACCGTTGAGCCCGCTAAAAATGGCGTCAACGAAGGGAAAGGGCATCATCACTTGATTATCGATGCGGGCCTGCCCGATCTCAGTCAGCCGGTACCCAAGGATGCACAGCACATCCATATGGGCGACGGGTCCACGTGCAAAATAATCGAATTATCCAAGGGGAAGATGTATACCATTAAGGCTCTGTTCGCCAGAGGCAACCACGTCCCTTACGATCCCCCGGTTACCGATTCCGTAGTTGTTTTTGTAAAGTAAAAATAAATCAAACAGGGAGAAGGACATGAACATTTTGTGTAGAGTTTTAGCAGTATTCTTTATTCTGATCCTCGTCGGCTGTGAAACGACAGGTGGCGGCGGTGGTGGTGCGGCTGTCAGCTCCTCCGATGGTGGCATGACTGACGAACAACTCGTAAAAATGGGTATTAAAGAGACTTACGATAAAAGACAGTAACCTTGTTTTGTATCAAGACGCGCGGGCCATTTTGCGCGCGTTTTTTTTTGCCAGAAACCCATTATCGGGATTCGAGCGGAGGGAGGAATTCCGAGAGGTTTTCCAGGATGATGTCCGCGCCGGGGAAATCAATATTTTGATTGAGGCGGTTTCGGACAATGATACAGGCCATGCCCGCCTCACGGGCGGCAGTGAGTCCTTTTAATGCATCCTCCACCACCACGCATTACACTGGCGGCAGGCCCAGTTTCCGTGCTGATTCCAGAAAAATATCAGGAGAGGGTTTTTCCGGCCGGGGCGGATCTTTCCCTAAAATGGTTTGAATCAGTGAATCCGCATTTTCGTTTTTGAGGATGGCGCGGATGTCGTGGGCCCACGACCCGGATGCAATCGCCACTTTATACCGGCCGTTTAATTTTTGGATGAATTGT
>JAUVMD010000216.1 GCA_030600405.1 Nitrospirota bacterium | reverse complement strand
CTTTAAAGAGATTTCTCAATCGAAAAGTATTTTTGGGAATGGTGGCGGCCATTTTGCTGGTCTGGGGAGCCGGTTGGGGAATACTGAGCTTAATGGAAAGAAGTTCGGAAGTATCCCAGGTTTCCACGGTGGAGCAGGCAACGGTTCAGGACTTGATTCCCTCGACCTTTCAAATTCAAAAACCTAATATTTATCCCCTCAAACCGTTTTTTGTCCCTATCCTCAGCAAAAACAAAGAAACAGGGAGATTTCTTCAGGTGACCGCGCATCTCGTGTTGAGCAATCGCAGACTCCACAAAGACATCGACAAAGTCCGGCCTTTAATCCGTCAAAGTGTGTACGCCGTAATCAGCCGAAAAAAAATTAAAGACTTTGAAAAAAGGGGCGTTAAAATTGAAGAAAAGATTAAAAGAGAAATTCTGACGGCCTCCAATTCTTTTCTATTGAGTGGAGCGGGTACGATTACCAATATCATCTTTACTGAGTTTATTGTCAACCCTTCCTGAGCCTTAATATAGGCCTGACCACAACTTGACATCTTAATGGAAGGTTGTATATTTATAATAAGTAAACCCTTATTAAGAAAGTGGTTGCAGTCATGCCGGTCATTGAGCCCACTAATCTACAGCAGGTTTTGCAGATGAGTTCTGCCGTGGAAAAGGTGCAGGCTCAGCAGGTACAACAACTTGCGGCCGATCAGATTCAGAATCAGGAACGCGTTTTATTAGACGAAGCCAAACGCACTGAATTACAAGACCCTGAAGGCAGTAGTCCGTCAGAGCCCACCAATCCAGATGAAAGCGGGCGTGGCAGGAGACGCCTTCGCTTCAAGAAATCCGCTCAAAATGCCGATGAGGAAGGCAAAGGGGATCTGCCACCCCGAGGAACCGTGGAAGAAATCCAAGGATCCAATCTTGACATTGTGGTATAACCCAAAATTTTTCCCGGCTTATGTTGTCCGATAATCTTTCTCCCAACACCCTTCGCCCGATTTTTTCCCACGCTCTGTCGCTAAAGCTTGAAATCATCAAGCTGGAGGCGTTTATCCAAAATTATTCTACCGGCCAGACTCTTGCGGGGAAAGTGGTTCAGGTATTACCGGAACAAAAGGCCGTGGTGGAGCTTCAGGGAGAAAAGCTTTTATTGCAATTTCCACGTCCGGTCAATCCGGGTCAAAATATTGCGATCAAAATTGAGCAGATTCATCCCAGCCCTATATTAAAGTTGACGGAATTTTCTTCTCTCACCTCTTCGCAAAAGATTGCTCCGGGTAATTTGGCAAAAGTAGGGACACCTTTAAACACACCAGAATCTGACAAAACGTCCATTCAATACCGATCGGCTGACTCTCTTTCGGGAGCACCGGTGCTGGGTGCCAAAAACGGAAAAGCCGCACCGGATACGAAGGTAACCAACCCACTCACAAAGGCCGAATTAAAGGCAACAGCCCCACTGGATAAAAGGGTAACCAGCGCCCCACTCTCAAAGACCGATTTAAAACCATTGGGGATCGAAGGGGGACAAAAGGTGAAGGCTGAGGTTATACGTGTGGTGGATCGGGAAACCGTTCAGGTTCGCTTCAATGATAATGCGGTAACAATAAGATATGCCGCTTCGCAAAAGTTACAACTTGGCGAACCCATATACCTTCATGCCAAGCCTATCCCTTCAGGAAAGTTTGTGTTGGAAGTGGAGCAGATACCCATCCCGTCTGTCACTGTTCGACCCCCTCTTGAAATGTCTGTTTTAAAAAACTATCTTCCGGCGCGGCAACCCCTGATTCAGGTGCTTGCAGGCCTCAAGGAGGTATTTCTGGAGGGTCCATTAACCCAATTAAAAGAATTGAATATCGATCCAGCACAATTGAAGCAACTGCAAGCCAATCTTCAAAGAATAATTTTCAGAGAATTCAAAGCACCCGACGCGGCTCAGTTGAAAGAGATGATAGACCGGAGCGGATTTCATTACGAGGCCAAGGTGAAGGACTTTGTTTTGGAGCCTGGTCTCTCCAATAAAAATGTTCTTTTAGAGAATGACTTAAAAGGACAATTGATGCGCCTCGCCCGGCAATTGGAGCAGATTCCAGCCGGAGCAACGGAAAGTACCGCTTCCGAGAAATTCACTGGAAAGTTGATGGCGCAGGTGAGCCAAGCTGTCAGCAATATAGAATTACAGCAGTTGACTCATCATTTTGCCAAAGAGGAGCAACATCCGTTGCTGTTGCAACTTCCGGAGAATCTTTTAGGCGAAGAGGATCGGTTTAAAATTTATATTTTCCCCGACCAAAGAGAGGATGCGGGTCAAGAATCCGATTTTCATAACCGGATTTTTAACTTGGTCTTCCTGCTCAATCTTTCGGCCTTGGGAGATTTGAGAATTGAAACCAAGATATTTAAAGATGAAATTTCGATTCACATCACCGGCTCCAATTCCGATGCCGTTCAGTTTATTCAGGCGCATGTGCCAGAGCTGGAGGATTTGTTTCAGGAAGTGGGCTTTTCCATTAGCGTGACCAGTCAACACCAGACTGAAGTTTCGATGGAAGTTCCCGACAGCTTGGGTCAATTGCTGATCGATACCCCTTTACAAATGGTGGACCTCAAGACATGAGCCGACGAAAAAATAAAAATCTTAAATCTGCGGTAGCTCTGAAATATCATACGAAGAAAGACGTCGCTCCCAAAGTGACTGCCAAAGGGGAGGGGTTAGTCGCCGAGCGCATCATCAAATTGGCCAAAGAAAACCAGGTGCCTATCAAAGAAGATCCGGATCTGGTTCAAATTCTTTCCCAAGTGGATATCAATAAGGAAATTCCTCCACCGGTTTATAAAGTAGTGGCTGAACTTCTGGCGTTTGTATATAAATTGAATAGAAAATACCAAGGTTTCCCCGGTAAACCTGTTTGACGGTTTTTCAATGTTTTTAAGCGCTTTTTCGTCCTATCTTATTGACCATTAAATCAATTGACTCACTTTGGGGGGTTTGTTATCCTTAAAATACAAGGATTTGTGAGTATTTTCGGGGATCTTTGTGCATTTGAAGGTTCTAGTCATAGTTAGACAGGCCTTATAAAAGTTATTGGGCTATCCTGCTGAAACTGTGTTTTTCACGTCGAAAATTCCGGCCGAGGACAACGATATTTTTTGAAAGGCTTGCTGCTTTAATGAAAACCATCGCAATTAGATTTATTGCCATCATTTCGCTGCTTTGCATAGGTGTTTCTCCCGCCTCCGCTACCTTTCCTGGAGAATTCAACACAGAAGAATTCGATTTCACTGTTCCTACCGGTCTGGAAGACCGGGTTGTTTTTTGGAAAAAAGTTTACACGCAATATTCAACTCAGCACGCCATTATCCACGACCAGAATAATCTCGAAATTATTTACGATGTGGTTTACCTGGGCGATAAGAACCTGTCTGCCAGAGCCCGTCATCGCAAATTAAAACCCCATATTAGAAAGTTTAAAAGAACTCTGCGAAAGCTTGCTCGAATCAAAAACAGAGTTGATCTGACCCCGGAAGAAGAGCGCATTTTGCAATTGGTCAAAAAGAATTTCATCAAAGCTTCCCGAAATATACGGAGCCAGTTGGGGCAAAGAGATCGCTTTGAAGAGGGTTTAAAGAAGTCCGGCCTCTATATGAAAGAAATCAAAAGGATTTTCAAAGAAGTAGGGGTGCCGGAAGAATTGTCCGTTTTACCTCATGTAGAATCGTCTTTTCAATTGCATGCTTATTCCAGCGCAGGAGCCGCAGGGGTCTGGCAATTTACCCGCAGTACCGGTCGCCGTTATATGAAAGTTGGCTATGAAGTGGATGAACGAAGAGATCCTATTATTGCCGCCTATGCCGCCGCTAAACTTCTAAAATATAATTACGAACAGTTGAAGAGCTGGCCCCTCGCCATCACCGCCTACAATCATGGGGTGAATGGAATGAAACGAGCGAAAAGAAGGCATGGGGATGACCTCATT
>JAUVMD010000249.1 GCA_030600405.1 Nitrospirota bacterium | reverse complement strand
GGCGGATGAAGGAGTTGGACCTTCTCCAGTTTATTCATCCCAAGGTATTGAAGCACAAGAAGGATATTGAAGTGATTGAGCGGGTGCAGGAGGTGTTTTCCCTTTCCCGGATCGTGCATCTCGTTCAGGATTGCGACGATGGGTACGTATACCTGCTGGCGATGCTGTATTCCCTCGACGGCCGGGAAATTTCGCGGGCGGCCACTCGTCTCCACCTGTCGCAGAAACAGCGGCGGCGGATACGGGAGGATCTGGATCACTGCAAATCCCGGCTCAAAATGTTTAAGAAAAAATCCAAACTCCAGCCTAGCGAAATTTACAATCTGTTGTTCGATCTTTCGCCCGAAGCAGTGTTGTTGCTGATGGCGGTTTCCGGTAGCGAGCAGATCAATAAATACATCCTGCTGTTTTTTACCGAGTACCACGACTCAGCCCGGCTGTCGCTCACCGGCGACGATTTGATTCATATGGGCATCCAGCCGGGTCCGGTCTTCAAGACGGTGTTTAAAACTTTGCGGGACGCCCGCGTCAACGGCCTCGTCCATTCGCGTGAGGAAGAGGTAACGCTGGTGCAGAGCCGTTTTCTGGGCGTGTAAGCCCCCGGTGGTAACTTTCCTTTTGCTGAAAACTCCAAGAGGTATTCCCTCATGCCGGACTTTCAAAATACTCTCGACCGGTTTTTCAGCATCAGCGAAAACCAGAGCACCGTGGGGACCGAGGTGCGGGCGGGCTTGGTCACGTTTCTGACCGCCTCGTACATCATTTTCGTCCAACCCGCTGTCATGGCGCAGGCAGGGATGGATTTCGGCGCGGTGATGACCGCCACCTGCATCGCTTCCGCCATCGGCTGTCTCATCATGGGCCTGTGGGCGAATTACCCGATCGCCCTGGCACCGGGGATGGGCATCAATTTTTATTTCACGTTTACGGTGGTGCTGGGGCAGGGCATTTCCTGGCAGGTGGCCTTGGGCGCGGTGTTCCTTTCGGGAATCGGCTTGATCCTGCTCACCCTCCTGCGGTTCCGTGAAGTCATCATCAACAGCATCCCGGAAGACCTGAAAATCGGCATCGCCGTGGGCATCGGTCTGTTCATCGCTTTCATCGGGTTGGTGCAAGGCGGACTGGTGACCGACCATCCGGGCACGCTCGTTCAACTAGGGTCTCTGAAGAGCTTGCCCGCCCTGTTCACCATCGGTGGGGTCATCCTGATCGCCACCCTCCTGCAAAGGAAAATCAAGGGAGCTATCCTGATCGGCATGGCCGTCATGGCCGGTCTCGGTCTCCCTCTGGGACTGGTCCAATACCAGGGACTGGTCTCGGTGCCGCCCAGCCTGGGTCCTACCTGGATGCAACTCGATATTCTGGGCGCTCTGGATTTAGGACTGCTCACCATCGCTGGAGTGTTCCTGTTCGTGGACCTGTTCAATACCGCCGGGACGCTGGTGGGGGTGGGGCATCAGGGCGGATTTTTGAAGGACGGCAAACTGCCGCGGGCCCGCAAGGCTTTGATGCCCGATTCGGTCGGCACCACTGCCGGCGCCATGCTTGGCACCTCGACGGTCACCTGCTATATCGAAAGCGCCGCCGGCGTGGCCGAAGGGGGACGCACCGGTCTGGCCAGTGTGGTCACGGCCCTGTTGTTTTTGTTGGCTCTCCTGTTTTCCCCGCTGGCACGAATGATCGGTGGCGGCTATTCCCCCACGGAAGGGGTCACGCTGTATCCCCTCACCGCACCGGTGCTAATCATCGTCGGGAGCATGATGGCGGCCAATGTCGCCCGCATTCATTGGGGGCAGTGGGACGAATCCCTGCCCGCATTTCTGATTCTCATCGGGATGCCGCTGACCTACAGCATCGCCGACGGCATGGCGCTGGGATTCATCGCCTATCCGATCATCAAGCTCCTGTGCGGAAAGGTCCGGGAGGTTCACTGGTGCATGTGGGTCATCGTGTTACTGTTTGTGGCGCGCCACCTGACCCTATGATTTCCAGGTGCCAAACTGCCCTTTGACCTGTGGTATACTTCCCCAAATACCCAATTACCTTATGAATCCGCCGCCCTCTAGCGAGGGAGGCAACTTGCTGACGGTTAACGGCAAACGATGATCGTTGAGCGCAATTCAAGGGTTATAAAGTTACCAGCGGAGGTACTCCGCTTTTATCAAGGAAGGGAACTCATCTGTGGCCAGTACCGAATATTTGATCAAACAGTTTCTCAGTCCGGACAAACGGAGTCTGGACCTCAGTAATTATAATCTGGGGGACAAGGGCGCACGAGAGGTCACCCAGTCGCCTCAATTGAAGCGTGGCAAACTGCGGTCCTTGCGCCTGCCCAACAACAGTATCAGCGATGAGGGAGCGAAGGATATCGCCAACTGCGAGTATTTTAAGAACCTGACCGAACTCGATCTTTACGGCAACGTCATCAGCGACGACGGGGTGAAGGCGATTGCGACCTCTCCTCATTTTGCCCGGCTGAAAAAGCTGGGGCTCTATGGAAATCTCATCGAAGACGAAGGCGCGATCGCCATTGCCGAATCCGAGGTGCTGAACAAGGTCACCCATTTGTATATCAGTGCCAATCGCGTCCGGCGCGAAGGGATTGAGGCACTGAAAAAGGCGAAATGCCGGACCCGCCTGTGCCACCTGTTTGTCGACGACCTTGACGAGTTCGAGTATGCTGAGCCTGAAGATGAAGATGACGAGGATTAACCGTTGACCTGCCGCTCGAAAACCACACTTCCCGGCTTATTGACGGCCGTCCTGATCCTGCTATTCCTGTGGACGGGAGCCCAGGCCCAGTTCTTCGAACAGAAAGACGTTTTCGACCAGTCGGAGTTGGATTACGAAAAGATTTTCAAGGAAGGGTTGTCGGCGAACGGCAAAACCTTGAATCTTTCCGGGAAAAAAATCGGGGACAAGGGAGTGGAGATATTACTTTCCAAGGATTTCTTGAAGAAAGTGACCAAGCTGGACCTGCGTTACAATAAAATTTCGGAAAAAGGGGCCAAGCGGATGGCCGCCTCCAAAGCCTTCGGCAAGCTTAGATCGCTGGAATTGAAACACAATTATCTGCTGGACAACGGAGCCGTGGCGCTGGCTCAATCCGAAGGATTCTCCAAGCTGGAAAAACTGAGCCTGGGGTGGAATGAAATTCGGGATGCGGGGGCCCTGGCGTTTGCCAAAACCAAAACCTTTCCCAAATTAAAAAAGTTGGACCTGCGTGGGAATTTTCTTTCCAACAAGACCAAAAATACCCTCAAAAAGGATTTGGCCCACCTGAAATCGTTAAAACTGTTTTAAGGTTGGAATAGAAAAAGTGGTTTACAGTTTGATGATTCCCGTGTCTTCCTCAAATGTATAGATTTCCCCCTCGGGTGCGCGGAAGGTGATCTCTTTGACTTCCCAGAGGTGTTTCTTTT
>JAUVMD010000176.1 GCA_030600405.1 Nitrospirota bacterium | reverse complement strand
CCGGACTGCCGTTACATTATCAACGTGGGCAGTTTGGGACAACCCCGCGACGGCATTCCGTCCCCCTGCTTTGTGGTGTTCGATTCTGACCAGCTATCGGTGGAGTTCCGGCGATATGACTACAATGTCCATCGGACCCAGGAAAAAATACGGTCCAACAAGCTTCCCTCATTTCTTGCCGAACGCCTGAGCGCGGGATTTTAACTGCCGATTTTTCAGCGTCTTGACGGCCCCCCTCAAAAGTGATATAGTCAAAACCTTAATAAAATTAGTAAGTTAAGTAAATCTCTCTGGCGTTATTCCCAAATTTTAAAAAGCTAAATGGTTTTTAAAAGGATTTATTTAATGGGTCTTGGAAATCTAATACCTTTTAGACAAAAGTGGCTGTGGATGGTTTTCACTTTCTGTCTTGCGATAACATTTACAGGGGAACCTGCCTGGGCAAAACTGGATTCCTCAGCATCCTCTCAGAAGCGGTATGCCATTGCGAAAAAGGAATATCAAAACCTCCTGTATTCCAAGTATAAAATGAAATACCGAGAAAACTGGATGCATGCCATCACCCGGTTTCAGTCGGTATTAAAGAATTATCCGCAGACCCAGGAAAGTTACAAGTCGGTTTTTACCTTGGGCCGTTTATATCACAAGCTGGGAAAACGGACCGGCTTGTCGGCGGATATCAACAAGGCTCTGTCCTATTACCATCGACTTGAGACGGAATTTCCAGCGGGTTGGTTGACCGATGACGCCCTGTACTTTGCCGGCCAATTGTATATAAGCCGTAAGAGTTTTGCCGAGGCGCGGGCGGCGTTTCAGAAAATTCTGACTCATTACCCCAAGGGTGATTTTGTCCCGAAAGCCCAACGACAGTTAAAAAGCAAAGTCCTTCAAGCTAAGAAGAGAAGTCCGGTTCGCCAGCCCACTGTTGTATTGAAAGACCTGACCTTCGTCAGCGGAGCCAATGAAACCCGTGTGGTTTTGAGGGTCGATGGATCGATCAAGTATTCCAAGAAAAGGTTGAGGAACCCAGACCGCGTGTACTTTGATTTTCAAAACGCCCGGTGGGATGAGCATATTCCCGACAATATATCCGTGGAAGACGGGCGGGTTGAACAGTTGCGGATGACGGATGCGAAGGGATTCCCCAGCCGCCTGGTGCTGGATCTGGATGAACGGACGAAGCAGGCTGTGGCGGTTCGAGTCAGTAAAAATCAGTTGATTATCGTCGTTCCTCAGTACAAAAAGAAATTTGTAGCGGTTAAAGCCAAATCCCCGAAAAAGAAATCGACCCTCCGGGTTGCGAAAAATTCTATTTCGTCTAAGACGCAAGCCAACCAGAAGACTCCGGTGGTGGTTCTGGATGCGGGACACGGAGGTAAGGATTATGGAGCCAAAGGCACTCATGGCTTGTTTGAGAAGGATCTCAATCTCCAGATTTCCAATCTGATAAAAAAAATTCTGCAGAACCGGTATCAATACAAGGTCATCATGACCCGTAAAAATGACACCTTTATCGAGCTCAAGGACCGGGGAAAAATCGCCAATAAACATAATGCCGATTTATTTGTCTCCATCCACGCCAATGCCGCCAAGCGGAAAACCGCGAAAGGTATCGAAACCTATTATCTGGGGTCGGGTTCCAACGAACAGGCCCGGGAAACCGCTGAACGTGAAAACGGGGACTTGGTTCATTCCGTGGCGGATGATGCGGTGCAGGAAATACTGGCCAGCCTCATTTCCACCACCAAAATCAACGATTCTTCCCGCCTGGCCGCCATTGTTCAAAAGCGGTTGCATAAAACCATGTCCAAAAAGTTTTCCGGCATTCAAAACCTTGGCGTGAAAGAGGGTCCCTTCTTCGTTCTTCACGACACCAACATGCCCAGCATTCTGGTGGAGGTGGGTTTTGTGACCCACCGCAAGGAGGGGCGGCAATTGAAAAGCAAGATATATCAGAAATGGCTGGCTGAATCCATTGCCCGGGGTATTCACGATTACTTGGAAGAAATGGCCCCCTCCATCTAACCCCCGGAAGCCGAGATGATGCCATGTCCATTCCCCAAGTCGCCATCATCGGAAGAGCCAATGTCGGCAAGTCCACCCTGTTCAACAAAATCATAAAAAAACGCGCCGCGATTGTAAACGATACCCCAGGAGTGACGCGTGACCGAATGTTTGGCCGGGCAGAGTGGTTTGGAAAACCGTTTATGGTGATTGATACCGGCGGAATCGATCTCTCCGCCGACGATGAAATCGAACTCCAGGTCAAAGTGCAGGCGGATATTGCGATCTCCGAAGCCGACTTCATCCTGTTTGTGGGCGATGGCCAGCAAGGTCTGACTCCGCAGGATCAGGAAGTCATCGCCAAGGTACGCGCTTCGGGAAAACCTCTGTTTGTTGTGGTCAACAAGGTGGATGATCCCAGTCACGAAACCATGACCCACGATTTTTTCAAGATGGGGGTGGAAAACACCTTTGCCCTTTCTGCTGAGCACGGTATCGGAATTGAAAATATGTTGGAACATTTGGTGAAGGATTTCTCCGAAGCGGAGGAGGAACCGGCAGAGGTGCCTGGGAGAATCCGCGTCGCGGTGATCGGGAAACCCAATGCCGGCAAATCGTCACTCATCAATAAATTGTTGAAATCCGATCGCTGTATCGTTTCCGAAACTCCAGGAACCACGCGCGACGCAGTGGACACATCCTTGGTATCCGACGGGAAGGAATTTGTATTAATGGATACCGCAGGTATCCGGCGTAAGGGTAAAACCACGCGCCTGCTCGAGAAGTATAGCGTGATCATGGCCTTGAAAGCTCTGGAGCGGTGTGATATCACGGTTCTGGTTCTAGACGGGGAAACAGGAGTGAGCGAACAGGATGCCACCATTGCCGGGTACGCCTTTGAGCGGGGCAGGGGGTGCATTCTGGCCGTCAACAAGTGTGACCTTCTGGAACGCGAGAAAGGTGTCCATGAAGCTATTGAAGAGAGAGTGAAAGACAAACTGAGATTTCTGGATTTTGCTCCAGTGCTGTTTATTTCCGCTAAATCTGGGTATGGATTGAAACATTTTTTCCCGGAAGTGGAGAGAGTCTATTCGGAATATTCGAAGAGGGTGCCCACGGGCAAATTGAACCTTTGCTTTGCCAAGGCAATAGAAAAAAATCCATTCAGCAGTTTCAAGGGAAAGTTCATCAAGCTGTTTTACTCTACCCAGGTAAAAAATTGTCCTCCCACGTTTCAATGTTTCGTGAATTATCCGGAGGGGATTCATTTTTCATACCGCAGGTATCTGACGAACAGCCTGAGGCAGGCGTTTGGTTTTTCGGGAACCCCGGTACGGCTGAAGTTTACTTCCCGGCGTTCCGATAGCTAGATTATGGCAAATCCAAGAGGGTATAGCATATACAAGGGCTATAATTTTCGGGTTTTAGAGATCAAGGGATTTGACCCGATTTGCTTCGGATGCCCTCCGGGGATTGTCAAGGATTTCAGCAGGCGGTCCAAAGCGCTCCCCTCTAAATATGTGCTTCCCATTAGAACCTTTGTCCAGGGAAGAAATAATTTCGATTTCGAATTTATTGTCTATACTTTTCTTTTCGCCCGCCCTTCCCACGAAAAGATCATGGTTTACTGCACCTCCGACCAGAGAGATAGGCTGAAATCCATTCTCCAGGAAACTTTGTTTGGTCCTGATTTTCGGAATTTGATCCATGCTCAATTTCACAGGTTTAGCCAGGAGAGGAGGTTTACGGATACGGAATTGAAACATTACGAGCAATTTTTAGACCATTTAGCGGAAAGTAAAAAGCCGCTCGACCTGTACAACCGTCTTCTCAAATACAATACACCTGACCGTCAAATTCAATCCGAGATCAGAGGATATTTTGAAACCTTGATCCGCGGTAAACAATGGTTGAAGAATAAAGCCCGCTCCAGAACCGCTTCGCTCTTTGCGCGGAACTATATTACTTGCGCCCAGTTGAAAAAGGAGATGGATATGTTTTCCATTGCCAAAGAAAAAAAACCGGATGAATTTATCGGCACATTGATCGATTTTCAAATATTCAATAAAAAGAATGCGGTGATGATAGAAGATACTGGGAAACCGGAAAAAGTGTTGAAAATAGTTCAAGCCCGGCCTGCCGAATTCGATATTCATCAGCAGGGTCGGCGGAAGTGCTCCATCGATATGTTGAAGCCTGACCTGCCCCCCAAGCCGGAAGTCGTGACGCCTTTGGAAAAGCCCTTTATGGGAGTCACCTACTTGGGTGTTGGCTCAGGGTTTTCGCACAACAGGAAAAACAGTTGCCTGATTGTCTGGTCGGAGGGTAAGGGCATCATGGTGGATGCCTTCAGCGAGCATCATGAATCCGCGCTGAAGTACGGGATAACGGACAACGACATCAGCTATATTATTCTCTCTCACGTTCATTCTGAT
>JAUVMD010000263.1 GCA_030600405.1 Nitrospirota bacterium | reverse complement strand
GCCGTCCGCCGCGGAGACGGTGAGATGGTCGCGCGGTGTGGGGATGGGCGCCAGCGTTTTCCAGGTATCGGTTTCAGGGTTGTACACTTCATGGGCGTTGCTGTTTCTCAGCCGGAAGAATTTTTTAAGCGCGCCGCCTACCGCGTAGATTTTACCGTCGATGACCCCCGCCGCCAGCGCGCCGCGTTCCGTCGGCATGGGTGCCTGTTCCGTCCATTCATTTTTAGCCGCGTCGTAGGCGTAAACGGTATTCACCGGCGTCCACATGCCCGAGGAAAAACCGCCGATCACATAAATCTTGCCGTGGGTCGAAACCGCCGTGGTGTGGTGCCGGGGATGGGGCAGGGGCGCGGCTTTCGACCAGCTTTTTGTTGCAGGATCGTACACTTCAATCTGATCGCTGATACCGTTGGGAGTGAACCCGCCTATGAGATAAATTTTGTCCTGATGATTCACCACCGCCACTTCGGTACGGGCGGTGGGCGTCGGCGGCAGAAGTTTCCAAGCGCCCAACTCTTTCGCAAGCGTTGATGCAGGGAGCAGGACGAACGCTAGTATTATAAGGAAAACAGATTTTTTGTTGGAGAGGTGCATATTGCGACTCCTTTGTGCCGCCCTTCGACAGGCTCAGGGTGACACAAATGAGAGGTAAAGTTATTTCAAACGTAGCTGGTCCAGGTCCTTGATCTGTTTCAAGAGAGCGGGGAGCGTATCGAGCTTGAGCATGTTGGGTCCGTCGGACGGCGCGTTGTCGGGATCGGGGTGTGCTTCCATGAACAGCATGTCGCACCCCACCGCTACCGCACCACGCGTCAGGTGCGGCACCAGTTCGCGTTGACCGCCGGAGGTCGTGCCTTGTCCACCGGGCAGTTGCATGCTGTGGGTGCAGTCGAACACCACCGGGTAGCCGAACTCGCGCATCAGCACCAGCGACCGCATATCGACCACCATGTTGTTGTACCCGAACATGAAACCGCGTTCGGTGAGCATGATATCTTCGTTGCCGCACTCTTTGATTTTATCGACCACGTTTTTCATATCCCACGGCGCGAGGAACTGTCCTTTCTTCACGTTGACCGGTTTGCCGGTTTTGGCAGCCTTGACGACGAGGTCGGTCTGCCGGCACAGGAACGCGGGAATCTGTAATACGTCGAGCACCGCCGCCGCCGGGTCCACCTCCTCTTCTTTGTGAATATCCGAGAGGATTGGCAGGTCGAATTCTTCCTTCACCTTGTGCAGAATTCTGAGGCCTTCTTTAAGGCCGGGACCGCGAAATGATTTGATGGATGACCGGTTGGCTTTGTCGTAGGACGATTTAAAGATGAAGGGAATCTCCGCGTCGGCAAAAATCCGCTTCAGTTGTTCGGCAGTTTTCAGCGCGTGTTTTTCCGATTCGATCACGCAGGGTCCCGCGATGATCGCGATGGGGTTGCCGCCGCCGATAGTCAGAGGGCCGATTTTTATTTCACGTGTTTGAGCCGCCGGTGAAGTCATAGTGTTAATACGTTGAAAGAGACGGGATCACGCCGTCAGGGCAGGGGAATGGGTTGCAGGGGTTTGCGTTCCGGCACCGGTTCCTCCGGTGATATTAAATTATAGGTGATTTCCTTGACTTTTTCCTTGCTGAGGGCGAGGTCAATGGATTTAAACCCCTTCTTCTTCCATTCGTCCAGTTGGATTTCCGGAGCGTCAGAGGTCGTCACAATTACAAAAGGAATATCTTTTTCACGGTGATTCACCTTGTGGAGCGCTTTCAATTCGGACCGGCCCGTTCGCAGGACATAAATCACAACATCGCATCGCAGAGGATTGTTCTTCTTGAAACAGTCCGTCAGCTTGACGAAAGTGGCGATGGTGATTTTCTCCTGCTTCAGGAATTTGGCCAACTGCAGGCGCTCGCCCCTGACGGGGTCCACGATATAAACGGTCTTGTAATTCATGCATCCTCTTGGCTGGCGGAAATCAATCAGTTTAGTTTATCATCAAACCTCTGGCGGATGAATTAAAATAAAAAGCCATTGTGAATGGCCATTATGGACCAGCGAATCCGTTTGACTTTACGGATGGGGTCTGAAAAAATACCAGTATTCAACACTTTATCCTAGAGGGATTATGATCTGGAAAAAATGGGTTATGGGAGGAGTCATCGGTACTCTGTTGCTGTCCGCCACAGCGTGGGCGGAGGACCGCGTTATGGTGGTCGAAATCTCCGGCGCCATCAATCCGGTAGTGGCCGAATTCGTCAGCACGGAAATCAAAGACGCCAATGCCGCTCAAGAGGCGCTGATCATTATCCGAATGGATACGCCGGGCGGCCTGGATACCTCCATGCGCCAGATCATCAAGTCCATTCAAACGTCGAAGATTCCGGTGGCGACGTTTGTCGCGCCGAGCGGTTCCCGTGCCGCGTCTGCGGGAACGTTCATCACCATTGCTTCGCACATCGCGGCGATGGCGCCGGGTACCAACATCGGCGCCGCGCATCCGGTCAACCTCATGGGAGGCGGCAAGGAGGGCGACCCGAAAGAGCCTTCCCCCATGGAAGAAAAAGTTCTCAATGACGCGTCGGCCTATATCCGCTCCCTCGCTGAAGCGCGCGGGCGCAACGCTTACTGGGCGGAGCAGGCGGTCCGGAAAAGTGTTTCCATCTCCGCTGTGGAAGCCAAAAAACTGGCTGTCATCGATTTGATCGCCAACAACGTCGAGGCGCTGGTGCTGGCCGTCGACGGCCGCGAAGTTAAGATGGGCGACGACGCCAAAGTGACCCTCGCGACCAAGGGCAAGACTATCGTGTATCACAAAATGTCGCCCCGGGAAAACATTCTGGATACCATTTCCAACCCCAACATCGCCTATATCCTGATGATGATCGGGCTGGTGGGCCTGTACTTCGAGTTGTCCAACCCCGGCCTCATCCTGCCCGGTATCCTGGGCGGGATCAGCATGATCCTCGCCCTGTACGCCATGCAGACCCTGCCGATCAATTACGCGGGCCTCCTGCTCATCCTGCTGGGCGCCATCCTGTTCATCGCTGAATTGAACACCCCGACTTTTGGTCTGCTGTCCGCGGGAGGGGTCATTTCCATCTCCCTTGGGTCCCTTATGCTGATGGATACCGACGACCCCGCCATGCAGATATCGCGTTCGGTGCTGTACCCGACCTTGGCCACCACCATTATCATCGCGCTGGGCACCCTGTACCTGGCCACCAAATCCTCTCAACTGAAAGCCGTCAGCGGAGCGGAAGGGCTGGTCGGCCAGACCGGCG
>JAUVMD010000091.1 GCA_030600405.1 Nitrospirota bacterium | reverse complement strand
GCCGAATCCTACGAATTGTTTTCCAAATTCGATATTGGCGATTTTATCGGCGTGGAAGGACGGTTATCCAAGACCAAGACCGGCGAATTGACGGTTTTTTCCAAAAAGGTGACTCTGCTAACCAAGTCGCTTCTGCCGCTTCCGGAAAAGTGGCATGGCCTCAAGGATGTCGAGTTGCGGTACCGCCAGCGGTATGTCGATTTGATCGTTAATCCCGAGGTGAAAGAAGTCTTTATCGCCCGCAGTAAAATCATCCAGGCGATCCGGGATTTTCTCAACGAGCGGAATTATCTGGAAGTGGAAACCCCGATGATGCAATCCATCCCCGGCGGTGCCACGGCCAAGCCGTTCGAGACCCATCACAATGCTCTGGACATGGACCTGTACCTGCGCGTTGCTCCCGAGCTTTACCTGAAGCGGCTGGTGGTAGGCGGTATCGAACGGGTGTACGAGATCAACCGCAGCTTCCGTAACGAAGGGATATCCACCGAGCACAATCCTGAATTCACTATGCTGGAGTTTTATACGGCCTATGCCGATTACCGGGATCTGATGGTGCTCACCGAGGAATTGTTCCGCCATATCGGCAAAACGGTTTTTGATCAACAGATTTTCCCCTGCACCTATGAAGAAAACGGCGAGACCCAGCAGGCGACCATCGATTTCTCCCAGCCCTTCCGTGTGCACACGTTCAAGGCATCGTTGACCGAAGTGGGTAAAATTCCACCGGAGGCGGTGGCAACCCAGGAACGCGCGGTGGCTTATGCGTTGGAGCACAAGGTACTTCTGGAGAAAAGGGACACCTTTGGAAAGGTATTGGGCAAATTGTTCGACCATTTTGTGGAGCCGCTGTTGGTGCAACCGACTTTTATTATCGACTATCCGCTGGAGTTGTCTCCCCTGTCTAAAAAGAAAGAGGACGATCCGAATCTGGTCGAGCGGTTCGAATTGTTTGCCGGACGCCGCGAGTTGGCCAATGCCTATACCGAGTTGAACGATCCCATCGACCAGAAAGAACGCTTCGAACAGCAGGTGGAGCAAAAAGATGCGGGCGACGAAGAGGCGCACTGGATGGATCACGATTTCATCCGCGCTCTGGAATACGGCCTGCCGCCGACCGCTGGCGAGGGCATAGGGATCGACCGCCTCGCCATGATGTTCACCGATGCCCAGTCGATCCGCGATGTTATTTTATTCCCACAGTTGAAAAAGGAAGCCGGAACGGTTTAAGCTGTTAAAGCCGGTGTCCGGGTCGGGTGACCCATTCCTTTCAACGGAGCCCCATGAGTTACGAATTACGAATCAGCTGGCGGCATCTCTGCTCCCGCAAATCCCAGAAGTTCATTTCTCTCATCACCTTCATTTCCATTGGTGGTGTGGCGTTGGGCGTCATGGCCCTGATCGTGGTGATTGCGGTGATGACCGGCTTCGGCCAGAACCTGCGCGATAAAATCCTGGGAACCAACAGCCATATCGTGGTCACTCAGGCGATGAGCAATGGGATGGAGGATTATGAAAACGTGCTTGAGAAGGTTAAAACCGTTCCCCAGGTCAAAGATGCCGCGCCGTTCATTCTCAAGCAGGTCATGCTTACGTTTGGACAACGGAGTTCTGGAGTGGTGATTCGTGGAGTCGATCCAGAACGGGAAGCCAATATTTCTGATCTACAGAAAAACCTGACGGAGGGAAAACTAAGCTATCTCGACCACGCGCCGCAGAGTGCCGCAGACCAGGAGGCCGGCATTCAACGCAAGGGTATTATTTTGGGTAAGGAGCTCGCCCGTAATCTAGGCGTCTACACCGGCGATATTCTGGGCATCCTGTCACCTTCAGTGCGCATGACGCCGCTGGGCATCATTCCTAAAATCAAAATAGTGGAAGTGGTCGGTATCTTTGAATCGAAGATGTATGAATACGATGCCAACCTGGCATTTATTTCCATATCCTCCGCGCAGTCGCTGTTTAGCATGAATAACCGGGTTACGGGAATCGAAATCAAGGTGGCCGATATCGACGCGGCTGGCAAAATTGCTGAGACCATCAAGGATAAATTGGGAAGGCCCTATTTTGTGCGGGACTGGATGCAGATGAACAAGAATCTTTTTTCTGCACTCAAGGTGGAAAAGGTCACCATGTTCATTATCCTGATCCTGATCATCCTCGTTGCCGCCTTCAACATCATTAGCACGTTGTTCATGGTGGTCATGGACAAGGCCAAGGACATCGCCATTTTGAAATCGATGGGCGCCACCCGGAGAAGTATCATGCAGATTTTCAGCATGCAGGGATTGATCATCGGTATCTGTGGGACGGCCTTGGGTTGCATCGCCGGATTCACGATTGTTCCCAACCTCAACGAAATTGTCGGGTTCATCGAATGGCTGTTCGAATTCAAGGCTTTTCCCCAGGACGTATATTATCTGGATGAGTTACCCTCTCAAATTCAGTGGTTCGATTCGTTTCTGATTATCGTGTTTTCGATCCTGATATGTTTTCTGGCCTCCTTGTATCCTGCGTGGCGGGCCTCTCGCCTTGACCCGGTGGATGGATTGCGTTATGAATGAATCTTTAACGAACACAGAACCTTTGCTCACAGCCGTCGAACTGGACAAATCCTACAACAGCAAGGCCAAGGCGGTAGAGGTGCTGGCGGGGGCCAGCCTGGAAGTGCATTCTGGAGAGATTTTGGGAATTGTCGGTGCTTCCGGTTCAGGAAAAAGTACGTTGCTTCATATCCTGGGTGGATTGGACCGGCCGGAAGCGGGTAATGTGTTGTTCAAGGGGCAGAATATTTTCACGCAGGGAAATGATTTTCTGGAGCAGTTCCGCAACCGGCATATCGGTTTCGTGTTCCAGTTGTTTAATTTATTACCCGACTTTACTGCGCTGGAAAACGCCATGTTTCCGGGATTGATCGCCAACCGGGATAAAAAATCGGTGCAGGAAAAAGCCGAAGAATTATTAGGTCTCTTGGGATTGAAAGACCGGTTGAACCACAAGCCCGGCGAACTGTCCGGCGGGGAAACCCAGCGGGTGGCTCTGGCGCGCAGTCTGGTCAACCAGCCGGAGGTGGTTCTGGCCGACGAACCGACCGGCAACCTGGACAGTCGCGCTAGCCAGCATTTCATGGACCTGGCCCGGAAATTGAATGAAGAAATGAATCAAACTTTTGTGATCGTGACTCACAGTGCGAAAATCGCCCGAAGTCTGGACCGGATTTTGCAATTGGCCGATGGCCAGGTGAAGTCGATCGATAAAGAAGTGATTTTATAAATCCAAACCACAACACGAGAGTTGGTTATGAAATTGCAAGAAATCGCGGAACGGTTGGGCGGCACCGTCGAGGGAGATGGCTCCCTCGAAATTACCGGAGTTAACGGCATGGAGCTGGCGGAACAGGGCCAGATCACGTTTTTAGCGGAAAAGAAGTTCAAAGACAAATTGAAAACCTGCAACGCCTCGGCTGTGATCGTGCAAAAAGCTCTGGAGACTGACAAGGCACAGATCGTTCATCCTGCTCCGGCGTTGGCGTTTGCCAAGCTGCTGGCGGAGTTTCATCCTGAACCGCGGCCCCTACCTGGCATCGATGACAGAGCTTCCATCGCCGAAGGCGTCCAATTTGGAAAAGATGTTACCATCGGCCCGTTTGTTGCCCTTGGAAAGGATGTGGTCATCGGCGATAATACCGTTCTGCATCCTGGAGTGGTGGTGCACGAGGGATGCCGCATCGGCAATAATGCGATCCTGTTTGCCAATGTCACGTTGTATCGCAATTCGGTCATCGGGAACCATGTCATTCTGCACGCCGGGGTGGTTATCGGCACCGACGGATTCGGCTACACTCCGGATGAAAAGGGGCGGCACGTCAAAATCAACCAGGTGGGCCGGGTGATCATCGAAGATCATGTGGAAATGGGGGCCAACACCTGCATCGACCGTGCCACATTCGGGGAAACCGTGGTGCGGGAAGGCACCAAAATCGATAACCTGGTACAGATCGCCCACAACTGTAATATCGGGCCGCATTCCATCATCGTCTCCCAGGCGGGCATCGCCGGCACCTGCAAACTGGGGCATCATGTCGTTCTGGCCGGTCAGGTGGGAGTAGGCGACCACATAACGCTCGGGGATCAGGTGATCGTGGCGGCGCAGGCGGGGGTCAACAAAGATCTATTAGAACCCGGGTTTTACGGGGGTTATCCGGCGATTTCGGCCATGACCTGGAAACGATACACCACCCTTTTGCCCAAATTGCCGGAGCTATCCCGCAAAATCCAGGAACTCGAAAAACGGCTGAATGCGATTGAAAAAGAATAATCTTCCTTGTTACAATAAGAATACAGTTAAATTACCCTTTTAAATTCAATATCGTTATCCAGTTGACCGATTGTTATGTATAAGCCAGGTTGGCGGGCTCTGGGTCTGCTGTTGGTGTTTCTGTTTTCTTTTGCGGCGGCACAGCAGATGCCCCCCGAGGCGCTTGAAAAATATATCGAAAAGAAACTGCGCCGGAACCACCATACCCTGCGCCTGAACGAAAAAATCATCGGGGATCAAGGCGCCGTTCTGCTGGCCCGGTCCCCTCTGATGAAAAGTGTGAGGGTGCTCAAGATTTATAAAGGTGCAGTGGGAGATGAAGGTGTGCGTGCGTTGGCTCACTCGCAGAATCTCGGCAACCTGAAAGAGTTGTACATCGAAAACAATCAGGTGACCGATCAAGGCGCACGCTATCTTGCGGAGTCGCCCTCATTGGGCAAGCTGGAAGTGCTTAATCTATACCGGAACCGCATCGGGGATGTCGGGGCTCAGGCGTTGGCGCAGTCGAAAAATTTTCCCAACCTGGTGGAATTGAACCTGAACTACAACCGGATAGGAGACGCCGGTGCCCAGGCGCTTATCCATTCGTCCAGGCTGACCCGTATGGTCCGGTTAGGGCTGGCCTACAACCCCCTGGATGATGCCGGGCGCCAGGCGTTGGAGAATTTTAAATTTCGGCAAAAGATTAAACTTTGGAAGACCCGGGAAACTTTCGGCAACCTTGAAAATAATTATATCGGCGATTCCGGTTTGAAAGTATTGTTGGATTCGCCGTACCTTGAAGGAATCCGGGAGCTCAACCTGAACAACAACAACTTGAGCGATGAAGCCGTGATCGCGCTGGCCCGATCGCCCAAGTTAAAGGATTTGGTTTCCCTGCATCTGGCGGCGAACCGCATTACCGACCGTGGAGCCCGGGCATTGGCGGAGTCCAAAGTGTTGGGTAATTTGAAAAATCTGGATTTGAATTTCAACCGCATCGGCAACGCAGGAGCGCGGGCGTTGGCTCAGTCGCAAACGATGGCCCAACTGGAATCCCTGCGTTTGGGACAGAACAAGATTGGATCGGAAGGCGCCAAAGCCTTAGCCGAATCCGCTACTCTGAAGAATTTAATTTATCCGATTTTCGGGTTTTATTGATCGACAACCTATCAAAGGTACTTGCAAAGCGATGGCGCAAATTCTGGATTTTGAAAAAGATATATTCACGGTGGAAAATCAGATTAAGGAATTGTATTCCCTATCGAACATGTACGACAGCGTCGGCGACCTGACCCACGAAATCGCCAAGCTGAAGAAAAAACTTCGTCACATGAAGCGGGATGTCTTCAACGGCCTCGACGGTTGGCAGAAAACCCAGGTGGCCCGTCATCCCGAACGCCCCTACACGCTGGATTATATCCACAACATGTTCACGGATTTCCAGGAACTGCATGGTGACCGGCGTGGGGGAGCGGGTGCGTCGATCGTGGGCGGATTTGCCAAGTTCGATAACCAGACGGTGATGGTGATCGGCCATCAGAAAGGTCGCGACGCCCAGGAGAAGATTCGCCGCAATTTCGGCATGTCGCAACCCGCCGGATACCGGAAAGCCCTGAGGCTGATGCGGCTTGCCGAAAAGTTCAATATTCCCATCATTACCCTGATCGATACACCCGGCGCTTATCCCGGCGTCGATGCCGAGGAACAAGGACAATCGGAAGCCATTGCTTACAACCTTTTTGTGATGTCCAGTCTCAAGGTTCCCATCATCGCCGTCGTCATGGGTGAAGGCGGCAGTGGCGGTGCTTTGGCCATCGGCCTGGGCAACCGCGTTCTC
>JAUVMD010000016.1 GCA_030600405.1 Nitrospirota bacterium | reverse complement strand
TAGCGATCGGCCATGGCGTGGTCGCCGATCCGGAACAGGCCGGCCATCGGCAGAAGCGATCCCGCGAACCACAGCCAGCCCACTGCGAGGTAGGGGTACCGTTTCCACTGGGCGAGTGCGCTGTATGTGAGTCCCAGCAGAATCAACAGGGACCCGCCCCATTGCCAGAGCGGCGGCATCTCCCGGCCTGCGGGATAAAAAACCGAAAGTTGGGCCGGCCAGAGTATATGGAACAAATATTCCATATAGAGTACCGGCATCGTCGCCAGCCGGACGTGCAGGGGAAGCGACGACGTTTTATCTCCCATCTGGCGCAGTTCGAATCCTTTGATAACCATAAAGACAAACAAGCCGAGGATCAGGAAGAGAGGGATTTTTTCAATCACTAATTTACGGATGGCGCGCCAATTTATGCCCATGGAATCCGGCTCGCTTTGCAATCGATTCAAAGGCCAGAAATCGATCAACAGAAACACAAACGGCAGAACCAGCATCACCGGTTTCGACATCAGCGCCAGCAGAAAGAATAAAGCGGTGAGTGCATAACGCAGGATGTTGGGGTTGCGCGCAAACCGGCGGTAGGCCTCCAGAGACAACAGGGCGAACAACATAGCCAAGAGGTCTTTGCGGTCGGCCACCCAAGCCACCGTCTCCACACGCAGAGGATGAATCGCAAACAAAATCGCGGCAACCGCACTTTTGTTCCGGGACCCTGTCAGGTTGTTCATGAACAGGAAAAAAATAACCGTGTTGACTGCATGCAGGAGCAGGCTAACGGCATGATGACCCGCCGGGTGGAGGCCGAACAGTTCGACATCAAGCATGTGGGAAATCCAGTTCAAAAACTGGGAAAAATTATACTTGAGGGAAAACGCCCAGACGAGGCCTTCCCAGGTCAAACCCTTCTTGACGTGGACGTTCTCGACATAGAACGCATCATCAAAGTTGACAAATTCAAAATCAATCACCTGGCCATAGACCAATACATTGGCAAGGACCAGAAGAATGGAAATCTGGAGAATTGAAAGGTTTAATAGTTTATTCATACGGAATGGAGTGGGAGGATAAATTTTCCACAGGCCTTTTCAGTATCACAAAAGGCCTGTGGAAAATCAATCCATCTCCTTGCTTGGCATGGGAGGTCAACTTTTGTCCATGAGGCCCCAGTCCACCCACTCCTGCACGTTCAACGCCGACAACGGGAAGTCGATGGTTTTAGTGTCCTGCGCTCCGATATAGTCATCGAACCAGTAAGCGTCCGGGTTTCGTTTGAAGGCCATGAACTTGCCGCTGTTGCCGTTCTGCGCGGCGCGGTGGAACTTGAAGAAAATCTGGTCCGGTGTCAGCCCGACCACTTCGATTTTGCCCGACTCGTGTGACATGGCGAAACGCGCGCGCTTGGCGAGGCCGGAACATTTAACGCGGGCCATCTCAAAAATTTCAAATGCCCGTTCCAGCGGCACCGAGAAGGTTCGGTTGCCCGCCGTGGGCCGACATTGGAATACATAATAGGGCGTCACGCCAATGTACGACATTTCATTCAACAACTCATTCAGTACCAGCGGGTCGTCGTTGACGCCTTTAATCAAAGGCGTCTGATGGACCAAAATCGCCCCCGCCTTCTGCAGAAGGTTGACGCTTTCGATGGCCGCATCGGTAAGCTCCACCGGATGGTTGAAATGCGCGATAACGTATATTTTCTTGGTCGGCGTGGTGTACTTCTCGATCATCTCCAGCAAAGAGGGATCGTCGATGATACGAAAAGGGTTGAACGCCGGCATCTTGGTGCCGATGCGGATGATGCGTACGTGATCGATCTCCCGAATTTGACGGACGATGGGCTCCAGCTTGCTGGTGGACATGATCATTGGGTCGCCGCCGGTGAGCAGGACGTTGTTAATTTCGGGATGTGTCTTGATATATTCCACCGCTTCTGAAATGTCTTTCGTCACCTCGTCGTTATCGTCCATGAACAGCCGCTTGCGGAAACAGAAGCGGCAATAGGCTCCACACGTTTCGTTGACCAGCATGATCACGGTGGAGTCGTATTTGTACTCGAGGCCCTTGGCGACGGTGTAGGCGTGTTCGTTGGAGGCATCGAGTTGGCCTTCGTCGTTCAACTCCTTGGCGTCGGGAACGATCAAAGCTTTGATCGGGTCGTTGGGATCGTCCCAATTAATGAGCGATTGATAATAATCGTTGGTACGAAAAACGAAGGTATCGACCACCTTGTCCAGCGTTTGACGCTCATTAGAATTGAGTTCGGGAATTTGTTCGAGTTTGTTGAAATATTTGACTTTTGTTTTTTCCTGCGGGGCGTGGGGGGTATTCATGACTGACCTCCATGCGGGTTGCAACCCGTATTAAATATCATTGAATCAGGAGACCCCCCCCAAATCCTATAACCTCAGTCTACGGCTTTTTATTGGGGATGTCTTGCAGATGAGGTCGGTTTTTTACAGTGCGCGCTTACAGTTTTTTTTGAAGCGCAGGAATTTCGTCCGAAGATATTGATTTAAAAGGAGTTGGTGAAATATCGGGTCATCCCATTATTGATTCAAAAGCTCAGAAATATCCTTCACCTTCACCCGGTCGGCGAGGTTTTTGGCTTTGAGGGCATCTTCGAGCATGAGCACGCAGTAGGGACAGGAGACGGCGATAGTGTCGGGATTAGCCTGCATGAGTTCGTCGACGCGGTTGTGGCTGATACGCGTGCCAGTCTCTTCCATCAGGAATCCTCCACCTCCCGCGCCACAACAGGTGCCGCGCTCACGCGAAGTCTCGACTTCTTTAACAGCGTCCGGGGAGGTGACGGCTTTCAAAATGTCGCGCGGAGCCTCGTACACTTTGTTGTGCCGTCCCATATAACAGGAGTCGTGGACGACAACGATTTCGTCCGTCGCGCTTCCAGTGGGCAGTTTGTTCTCCTTTATTAAGCGCGCCAACAATTCCGAATGGTGGATGACCTCCAGCTTCACCCCAAACTCGGGATACTCATGCTTCAGCGAATTGAAACAATGCGGGCAATGGACGACCACCTTGATCACCCCCTGTTCCTTGAACGTCCCGGCGTTCTTAGTCGCCAACATGTCGAACAGGTACTCGTTGCCGAGGCGGCGGGCCGGGTCGCCAGTACACCCCTCACGGTTGCCGAGGATGGAGAAGTCCACCCCCGCTTTTTGCAGAGCCCGCACCACCGACTCCGAAACCTTTTTACCGCGGTTGTCGAACGAACCGTTGCATCCCACGAAGTACAGGTACTCGGTCGGATTATTTTTATCCCACTGTTTGACATCCAACTCCTGCGCCCAGGCCTCGCGCTGTGTGCCTGGAAACCCCCACGGATTGCTGTGGGTCTCCAACGATTTAAACGCCTCGCCAAGTTCCTTTGGATAGCGATCTTCCGTCAGTACCAAGCCACGGCGCAAGTCGATCATCTTGTTGACGTATTCGATCATCACCGGGCATTCCTCTTCGCACGCACCGCAGGTGGTGCAGGCCCAGACAGTGGCGTCCTGAATCGCCGTCCCCATTAGAGCGGGAGATTCATTTGCTTCCTTATTAAGAAGTGTCGGAGTTTGCGCATTGAGATGATCACGCAGGTCGATAGTGAACTGTTTCGGCGATAGCGGCTTGTCCGAATTGAGCGCCGGGCAGAACACGTCGCACCGCCCGCACTCGGTGCAGGTGTGGAGATCGAGTAGCTTCTTCCAGGAAAACTCCTCGATGCGCGTCACCCCGAAGGTCTCCCTGCTCTCATCCTCAAAGTCGAGCCGGTGCAACTGATTGCCGGTTTGGGTAACGTTACCCAGAAACACGTTGGGGATGGACGTAATAATATGGAAGTGTTTCGATCGCGGCAGGATAACCAGAAACACCAGAATACTGAGAATGTGCGTCCAATATCCTGTGTGGTATGCAAATCTTAAATTATCCTGAGCCAGATTTTTCAGTCCCATATCCGCCAGGGTCATTCCCAAAAAGGCACAGGCATTGCCTTCGGGAGCGGAAGGATTCATTAAGACAATACCTGAGGGATAAAACTCACCGAGAAGACAGGAAGGTCGCAAGGACAAATCCGCATTGTGTGCATCCAACGAAGCCAGCGCACCTTCAAAAAGAATATCCGACAGCATGATGAAGAGGATGAGCACCAGAATGAAAATCCCCTCGCCGGAGAGGTTGAGGCGTTTCGGCTTCGTTATCAGCCTTCTATATAACGCGTAGAGACAGGCCAGAGTCACCAGCAACACGAAGACATCTTTAATTAGAATATAGGCGTGACCTAATAAGCTTGTTTCATAATGAAGGAAGAGAAGACCCATCCCCGGAAACAAACCAAACAGGAAAAACTGGAGAGCACGGAATAATAGAACCAGAAATCCCCAGAAGATGAGGGCGTGCATCCACCCCGCCGGACCGTCCTTGAACATTTTGGATTGGCCGAACGCAATCCATAGAGTGTTCCGGAACCGTTGCCCCAAGTGGTCCCACCTGTTCTCAGATTCCGCCAACCCCAAAACTCTGCCTTTAGGCCAAAGAGCTACCAGAAAGAAAACCAGCGAAGCGAACAACGCACCCCAAACCCAAGCCATCCAGTCCTCGGGAATTCTTCCCCAGAAAAATTTCTTACCCAAATTATTAATAACCTGGGAGGAATAGGCGAACCAGAGGGAATTCATAGGCTTTTGAGGTTAGGGGAGGCGGGGTTCGTCCCTGCTAAAACAGTTGGTATTTAGGGCCGGGTTCCCGTTTGAATAACAGTTGTTTTCGCTTTCCCCTGTGATATATTGAGAATCCAGTGAACAGTTTATTGCCTATTAAATCACCCGGTTTGAGGTGACACCGTGACTTCCGGACAACGCGTTTTTATCAGTGGTTTATTATACATGATTAGCGCGGTGGGTCTTGTATTTGCCGCCGGGCCGGCCTGGGCCATTAACGCAGATGACGCGTTTCCACTGCCTCAGGAAGACCCGAACCCGTTGCTGAACAAGCACCCCTTGCAGAGAATTGCGCCAGAGGAATACCGTAGCTTCAACCCGAACCTGACTGATGAAATCAACGAGCCGCATCCCATCCCGGAATATCTGAATAAATTTCCGAAACAGGGCCGGTTCCCTATATATTATTACCAGCTCCTGCAGATCGATCCGGATGACCAGGTGCAAAGCAAAGTGTTTGATCCCCAGGCCTTCAAGCAGGCCAGGCGGATTGGGGTGGTCTATTTCGAAAATAAAACCAGCGGATTGGGAGAAGATAAGAATGCCGGGAATCTGGTCGCCAACCAGGTTTCGACGGAACTGGAGAGGGTGAAGGAATTGTCGGTCATTTCCCCGACCCGGATGCTGGAGGAATTTCAATTAAAAATGGTGACCACACCGGACCAGGCGCCCGATTCCGGGGAAATCCCGGTCCCTTCTTCGATGCCACCCGATACGAAACCGGGTTACGATTTGCCTTATTCCAAGGACAAGTTTGACGCGGTCCTCATCGGCACTGTGACCCGGTACACGAATGTGTACAGAAACCGCGCGGGCCAACCCGATACCAGCGAAGGCGCGGCCGTGGAGTTCGGCGTTTATCTGATCAGCACCCGAACCGGGGAAGCCATTTGGGGGGCTCGCTTCGTCGGGTCCCAATCTGTGTCGCTGGCCAATATCTTTTCGGCCCAAAATCGGTGGTTGGACAAACAAAATTATTCCCGCGAGGCCATCAAAAAAGTCTTGAAGGATTTTCGCGATATGGCAGAATCTAAGTAAACCTTTCACGTCACGAGACCCATGAACGATAGTTTTGACTCCAGTTCAAAAAACTCCCCTCCCCAGCTGAGTCCGGAGGAACAGAAGAAAAGGAAGTTGTGGAAAAATCTTTTCATCCTGAACCTCTGCATCACGATTCTGCTGATTGGAATATACTGGCTTCCTATAAAAGCATACCAAATGGGCGGTTTTCTGGATTCCCCCAGCATGAAAGAAAAGCAAACAGGCGGACCGTCCCGGAATTTCGGCGGAGCCCAATCGATTGCCTCAGTGAATCCCAACCTGCTCCCGGCGCAAAGTATCGTGATCGACGCCACCAACGAGGAAGAGTGGACTTATTTTGATTTTTCGCGGGGCGAGCAGGTTAAAATCCACGATGCCTCTTCGCTGGAATGGGATCTGGCCTTCCGTCGGGGAAAGATTATCACCAACGGCGGCGCCACCAACAAGTTTGGCAAGGCAGGCCTGATCAATCTGGGGGAGGTTTCCTTCGACGCAGTCGAAAACGTTCCTCTAAAAGATTTTATTGCGGATAAATCGACACGCACTACAACGGAGAACCCTGTTCTGGTGCAATGGTACAAATACAATTACATCACCCATAAACTGACCGCCCGAAAGAATATCTATGTTATGCGCACTTCCGACGGAAAGTTCGCCAAGGTTCAGTTTCTGAGTTTCTATTGCGCGGACAAGCAACCGGGGTGTATCCAGATGAAATATGTGTATCAAGACGAAGGAACCAAAAGTTTTCTGAAGGACAACAGCGGCTCGTTCACGTCCACCACCGTCAATACAAACCCTGATAATTCAGATTCTTAGAAGAACATCCTGCATTCCATTCCGGACCCGTGCGATGGCCATCCTCTTGGCCCACCCGGCACCACCTGAAAACAAAAGATGAACCTGCAATGCGGGTATGGTAAATTTTAACTCTTTAACGGACAGGCTATCTGGAGTGAGTCCCCTTCGGACCACTTTTTCAACATTCATTTTCAGCACAACCGAAAGCAAATACAGGAGCAATTTTTATGGCGAGTTTAAAAGGACTTTTGTTTAATCAATACGCAGGCGAGGGTTTGAGTCAATTGATCGAAGAACTACAAAGCAAATACAAACCCAAAAAGGGGCGGCGGTTCAACCAAAACGACATCACATACGAAATCAGCCGGCCGGTGTTGCACGACAACAGCCTGGAATTTGAAATCAGCTCCAAAATTCCTCAAGACGAGCTCACCTCCGAAAAGGAAATGCAAACCTACTATAAGGCAATCAAAAAAATCATCAACGCTCAAAAGAAAAAACCGACTTCGATTGAAAGGGAAAATATCATTTGGGATGCCAAAAAGGAAACGGAGAAGGAAAGGGAATACGTCAAACTCCATTACAGCTATCCGCTGGAAGACCTTTATAACGATAAGGAAATTTTGAAGCGGTGCAAAGACCTTGAAGAGGGTTCTGCTAAAGAAGCCTTGCCTGACATCCCCGGCGGATTCACCACCCCCGGTAAAATCGCCCTGCTCATGGTGAGGGAGAAGATTCAGGAGTTCTGTCGGCACCATATTACAATCCTGATTGAAGCCAACAAGAAAGTCCGGGGCAAATAAACCCATTGGCTAAACTATGAATCCGTTCAAATATTTTCTGGGAAGAGCCATGCAAATCATAGGTCTGGGAGCGTTGACCTACGTGGTACTGATGTTTTTCACCCAAATGGGAATGGAACCCTTGCTCTGGGGTTCCGTGGCCGGCGTCACCTTCTTTTACGGCGGCACCTTGATTCTGGGCAAAAGCCAAACCTGATGTCACTCTCCTTCCAACCGAGTTGACCCATCATGCAGGAATTTTTAAAAAAGCCGGGGTTTATGGTCCAGTCCGGAACCCTGGGGGCGGACCTGAGCTATCTTCTCGCGGTGGTCTTCACCGTCCTCTTCCTCGTTGCTTGGTGGATGGCCAAAAAAGGACAGGGCACCCGTCATCACAAGCTTATTTTTGTCTCCGCAGTCTCCATGGTGGTCTATTTCGTGGCGTACTACTACGCTCGGTCGCTGGGAGTGCTCGCGCTGGAAGGCAAAGAGGGCTTCGGGGGGCCGCCTGAAGTTTACACCTCCGTTTTCCTGCCGGTTCTTTATACTCATCTCACCCTCGTCACCCTCGGCCTGATCATGGTCCCCTACATGATCTTGGAAGGATTCCGGGCCTGCGACAAGGTCAACGGCGATTATGTACTCAAGCCCGGGGAGCTGAAGGCCGATCCCAAAAAATTCACACGGATCTGGCTGTGGATTCTGGGAGTGTGGGTGGTGGTGGAGGTTCTCTGCCTGCTGGCGGGAAAATCCTGGCAGGCACAACTCGCATATTTTCTTATAATTATGACCATCGCGGGGGTTGTCGGACTGGAAAAACTGATTGAAAAATGGCTCCCGGACGGCGCCCAGCGCCACCGCATAGTGGGCCGCGGGACCATGGTCCTGTTCGCCTTGATTCTGTGCACCAGTACGGCGACCTATCTGATGCTGTACGTCATTTACCCACTTAAGGCCGCTACGGGGTAACCCGGCAACCTGAAAAAGGCTTATAACTTAGGGAGTTTCAGGGATTTTTCGGGAAAATTGAGGGGTTTTTACCCTTGACTTAAAAAGACAATATGGTAGATTGTGCCAGCTTAAATGACTTCAAAGTACATCAGTAGCAGGTAGGCGGCGGTCAACACATTGACCCCCAAACCGATCAAAACAATTGTATCAAAAATTTTTCCGTCTTTACTGGCCATTGGGTCCTCGGTGAATTAACGAGCGGGAGCGTTAAGTTAACATCCCGTTATTTATACTGTCAAGGGTAAAACATTTTACTCACTCAAACAATTAGAAAAGGAAAACCCGAATGGATTTACAAAAAGTAAAAGAAAAGGCCGGGCCTTGGATTTATGTTGCGACCGTAGTCTTCTGTCTTTGGTTTTTCTACTGGTTCGCATCGGTTTGGCGGTAACCCAGGACCCGTTTTAAAATTTTCAACCTAGAGAGGGGAGATAGAAATTTCATGTCTGAAATTCAAGATGAAACTAGACCATTTATAACCGCGAAATCCATTACCCATTTCATCATCGCGTCGATTATCATGTTCGGTTATTATTTCCTGATTGACTGGGCTCTCATGAAGGTTCAGGGATTGAACTTCTTCTACCTGTGGGCCTAGCGGAGCCAGTTGAGCCACGGGCCATTAACCGAGTTTGATCGTTTCTTACCATATTCAAAAAGATGGCAGGTCAATGGCTTGCCATTTTTTTTAATGCCTTTTATAGAGCCTCGTGTCTTCCACCACCATACCTTCTGATACCCGTTCCCGCGCTTTCAAGGGGGAGCCCGGTTGCCGCGTCTACCTGTTCCGCCACGGCGAAACCGCCAATGCACACCAAATCCGCATGAACGGCCACTTCGACGTCGCCCTGTCGGATACCGGCCTGGAACAATCACGTCAATTGGCCCAAGCGCTTCAAGACCAACCCATCCGCGCCGTCTACTCCAGCGATCTCCAACGGACTTATGAAGGAGCCCGCCTGATCGCCGAGCATCACGCATTGGAGCCCGTAGCCTGTCCCGAACTGCGTGAATTGTTTTTCGGCGAATGGGAGGGAAAAAGCCTGACCGAACTCAGTGAAAAATTCCCCGGCGAGATGAACAAACGCCTCAAGCAAACCGAGTTATTTCGCGCCGATGGCGGGGAAACCTTCCAGGAACTGCACGATCGGGTTATCCCGAAATTTATGGAAATTACCGCCAGCCACCCGAGCGACACCATCGCCTTCGTGTGCCACGGGGGGGTTAACCGGACCATCCTGGCCCACCTGCTCGGATTTCCCATCGCCAACCTGTTCCGCATCAGCCAGCACTTCGCCGCCGTCAACATCATTCAGTTTTATGAAGATCAGGTGATGATCGAACTGCTGAACGGCACCTGGCAGCACATCACCTGATCCATCGTCACAGGATAAAGCCATGAGCGCTTTTCTGGTCCAAATCAAAAACGCCACCATTTATTTGAAAGACACCCCCGTCCTGAAGGCCATCGACTGGACCATCCGCCCCGGCGAACACTGGGCGCTGGTCGGCAACAACGGCTCCGGCAAAACCACACTGTTGAAACTGATATTCGGCGAACTGCTCCCCATCGATGGCGGTACGGTGCACTGGTTCAACAGCCGGACCTGGAACGGACTGGCGGACATCCGCGAACAAGTCGGCTACGTTTCCGCCGAATATCAGGAAAACTACGACCGGAATGTGACCGGTCTGGAAGTGGTGGAATCCGGTTTCTTCGCCAGTATCGGGCTCTGGCAGAAAGTCAACGCCCGACAGAAACAGCGGGCCGGAGAGTGCATGCATCTTCTGGATATCAAACACTTGAACCAAAAACGGTTCCGCAGTATGTCCTACGGTGAAGCCCGGCGGGTTCTGCTGGCGCGGGCGCTGGTCCACCGCCCCACCCTGCTGGTGCTCGACGAACCCTGCGCCGGACTCGATATCCCCACACGCGAACGCTTCCTCGAAACCCTGCAGACACTGGCACGGAAAACCCAAATGATTTACGTCACCCATCATATTGAGGAAATCCTCCCCGCCATCACCCACGTCCTCTACCTCAAAGACGGAAAAATCTTCCGCCAGGGAACCAAGGACTCGATGTTACAAAATGAAATCCTGTCCCAGGCGCTGGGGCATCCCTTAACG
>JAUVMD010000078.1 GCA_030600405.1 Nitrospirota bacterium | reverse complement strand
TGTGCCACCCCTGCCTGGAGCTCGGAAATGATTTTACAATTGTCCGGTGACGTGGAATACCCGGGCATTCTTTCCTTAAAAAAGGGGAAAAATGAAATCCAACGCCTCTGCTTTGTCGGTGTCCAGGGTAAGGGACAGGTCGACCGGAGGTTTGTCCGCAAGCTTGCGCAGATGGAAATTCCTTCGGGAGATTATCGGGTTACCGGTCCTCTGCCGCAGGAAAACTGGCCGGCCGGAACGTTTCTCAAAAACGGAGCCCTGCGTTTGCAACCGGTATCCCAAGCTGCGCAAGACCGGATACAAGATATGGGAAGAAAGGGAGTGGCTATCTATGGCAGGGATTTCTATCCCATCGTCATGCCTATGGCGAAGAAAAAAAAACTGGTCGACTTTTACAACAATTTATTGTTTGAACGGCTGACCCGTTATTGGGGAGCACTCCGGATCACTAATTGGGATATGGACCGGCTGTATGATTACTGGTCCCGTAACACCATATCGCCGGACGAATGGCAAGTGCGGGTCCGGTCCACCGCCTGGGAAGCTATTCGCAAACTGTGTAAACCGCCCGTTGTTAAACGCAAGCCGGATTGATACATTACACCCGCTACTCCAAAATTTTATTATTTATATAAAGAAGCGACCTGATCGGCGTAACCGTTGTAGGGGAGGGTAGCGATGGTTTGATTTTCTCCCAATAAGGTTTCAACGCTCTGATGCCAGCGTGCGTAAGGAACCTTCGGAAGTACATTGGCCTCGAAATCGTATTCCAGGGGAGACATGTCCTGCCAAAACGTTCGCGGAGCTTCGCGGGTGAACTCTATCGCGACAATTGATTTGATACTTTTGAATCCGTACTTCCAAGGCACCACCAAGCGTATCGGCGCTCCGTTCTGTGGGTTCAAGGGATGGCCGTACATTCCGGTAGCCAAAAATGAAAGGTCATGCATGGCCTCCGCCAGGGTCAGCCCTTCGACGTAAGGCCACGGTTCCCAGAACCGGTCTTTCTGGCCTGGCGCGTTATTCGGAATTAAAAATGTTTTGAACTTGACGTAACGTGCTGACGACAGGGGTTCGCATAGTTGAATCAGTTTGCGCAAAGGAAAACCTCTCCATGGAATGACGGCTGACCAGGTTTCCACACACCGCAGACGGTAAATCCGTTCTTGGGAATCGAATTTTTGAATCAGGTCCGCCACCTGTAAAACCTGCGGTTGTTTGACCAATCCCTTGACTTGAATGCTCCAGCCCTCGAGTGGGAGCTGTTTGGCCAACTTCCAGACGCGGGATTTGTCCGGGGTAAACTCGTAAAAATTGTTGAAACGCCCTACCAGATTTTCGGGCGAGGCTTTGAGAGAAGAAGGGGTTTCGGTTTTTGCCCACAGCGGGTTGGCCCACCACAGTTTGGACGACGCACTGAAAGCCAACGCCGCCAAGCTTACCTTGCCCATCCCTTTCAAAAAATTTCGGCGGTCCACATAAACGTCTTCCGGCGTTACCCGGTTTTCATCAAGGGACCAGGGTGGATTGTGGCGGATGGCAAACGGTTGGGGTCTCTTTTCATTTTTGATTTTTTTATTCATGCTCGGATCAAGGTTGAGGTTCCGATTGGACACAACGAAAGCCCAGGGAATTCAGCGGCACGTTCGGGTCCAGTTTGAATCGCATTCCGGTGTTCACATAATACTCTGAGTGGTGCCAGCTACCCCCACGCACAACTTTTTGAGCGCCGGTTGCCGATCCGGTGGGATTTTTGGTGTTTCCCTCTGGATAAGCTCCGAACCAGTCACGCACCCATTCCCAGACGTTGCCGCTCATTTGGTGCAGACCGTACCCGTTGGGTGCATAAGTGTTCACTGGCACCGTCCCGTCTTGGAATTCTTTTCCGAAGTTTGCCTTGGAGACATCCGGTTGCTTTCCGAATCCGTAAGCGAACCCGTTAGGGCCCCGCGCGGCTTTTTCCCATTCCGCTTCGGTGGGCAGACGGCCGCCCCGTTGCCGGCAGAAGGCTTCCGCTTCGTGCCAGGTCACCAGCGTTACCGGGCACTCGTCGCAGGCGGACAACTGACTTCTCCGGTGTTCAGGTTGGAACGTTTCGTATTCTGTATTGGAGATTTCATATCGGTCGATAAAAAATGCATCGACCCAGACTGTGTGAACAGGACGTTCTCGTGCCGTTCCCGCTTCGGTACCCATTTGAAATTCGCCGACGGGTATGGTGACTTGTGGATCGTAGGTAGTTTCCGCCCAAGCCCCGGCGGTTCCCAAGGTCAGGCACGCAAACGAAAACAGAAAGATTGTCCAGTTATGGCGATGAGGCATCATGGTTGAGGATCAGGGTTTTCCAAAAGCTGACCACTTTATTGGCGTTTTTATCTTTATTGGCACCGTCCCATACGGCAAAAGCCAGAAGAAAACGGTTGCCTCGTTTAAAATTGATATCCTGTCGGCTGGGCGTGGCCAAATCGCGGATCAGGACCAGCGTCCATTGTCCGTCTTTCCATGCGCCGTTGCCCTGCAATTGTTGGTTCTGTAGGGATTGCACATAGAGTGAGCCGAAACCCAATGCGTTCAATTCCTCTACTGGCGTCTCGCTGAACGGGTTGACGAAAAGTTTTTCATGGTGGGTGGAAACTGTTCTTCCGGGGTTCCTTGAAATCACCTGGCTGGCATCGGCTTTCCAATGCCAGATATTCACCGGTTTTTTCCGCTCCCCCATGCCGTAAAATGGACTGTCCGACACCGAGCGTTCTCTCAGCGCGAATTGAATGGCCGCTTCGTCCAGATAACCGGATTTGGTGGTCCGGGCTCCGTCCGGCTGTGAATCGTTCCAGATCAAACGAAACCCAATCTGGCGGTCATTGTGAACGGACTGAACCTGCAAACGGTCGATGGGGTGTCCGCGGAACTGGACCGGATTGAGTCGGACAGTTTTTGGATGGGCTTTCTCCCAAACTGGGTGAAACGGGTCCCGCGTCAACGGTTCCGAAACCTTCAGGGAAGACAGCGGCGGATCCCTCTGTTTTTCAGTCGGAGGGGAGGAGGTGAACCGGGATTGCAGATAATGGACCAGGTGCCAACGCTCGTCTTCGGTTAAATAATCGTACGCGGTCATCGGGGTACCGTCCATTCCTGCCACCAGTGTTTGGTAAATAGCCCGGCCCGACGCTCCGGCTTTGTACAACCCCGACCGTCTCAAATCGTAAACATAGGAGGTGTGACCCCAGATATCGTCTTGCGATGCGTCGAGTGGGCCGGACTGTTTCCCGTCCGGTCCATGGCACCGCCCGCAACGCATTTGACGGTACAATTCATTCCCCTGGCGGACCGATAGCGGATCGTGGGGCAATTCCATTCCTACCCGGATGCGGTAATCGGGTATTTCCTGGTTAAACCGGCCGGAAAAAGTCTTGAGGTATTCAACCACCGCTTGGATTTCCTGTGTATTCAGCACTTGGCCCCAAGGGGGCATGGCCGTTCCCGGCACACCTTGGCGGATGGTGCGGATCAGATCTTCGTCTATCGGCAGGGCGTTATTTTGAGTGGAATGAAATTTAAAAATACCCGACCGCAGATTGCGCGGTTGCGGTGACAGGTAAGGGGTGGCGTTGCCATCGCCCTGACCCTTAGGACCATGACAATGGACGCAGAATTTTTGGTACACGCCCTTTCCGGATTCAAGCAGTTGTTTTCTTTTTTCAGCGGAGAGTGCCTGTTCTGTCTCCGTCAGGGAGTCTTCGATCATTTTTTCCACTTTGCGGGAGTCCACCGCCCAGGCCGTATGGACCACGACGATTGCCGAAATCAAAAGAAGGCTGGCAATAAACAAGGGTGTGCGAACCCACCCCAAAAAACGGTTTGGAATGTGGTGAGACGTGCGCATGCAACCTCCCTGGTGGAATGATCACATATTAACATACCTCCTGTTCAACGATCCTGAAAACGGCTACAATGATCCGCCTTTAACCTGTTTGATGCCCTACCGGGTTTGCCATGAGACATATTCATACGATATGCGTGTTCTGCGCCTCTAGTAACGCTGTGGATGGGGTCTACCTGGATGCCGCGACTGATCTGGGTCGGCGCATGGGCCAGGCGGGGGTCGATCTGGTTTACGGCGGCGCGTCCATCGGTCTGATGGGTGCTGTGGCCCGGGGCGTGCACGACAAGGGGGGCAAAGTCACCGGCGTCTTGCCGAAATTCTTTAAGAAAGTAGAGATCGAATATGGCGAGGCCGATGAGCTGGTCGTCACCCGCGACATGCGGGAGCGCAAAACCGTCATGGATGAGCGGTCCGATGCCTTTATCGTTCTGCCGGGCGGAGTGGGGACTCTCGAAGAAGCGCTGGAGATTTTTTCGCTGATCCAGTTGAAACAAACTCTAAAGCCTTTAGTGTTTATCAATACCGAGGGTTTTTACGACGGCATCATCCGCCATTTCGAAAAACTGGTGGAGTTGAAATTTGCCAAAGAGGAAACGCTGAGGATGTACGCGCTGGTGAAGTCACCGGAGGAGGCGATCGAATTTATTGAAAACTTCAGTCCGCCGGAAGTGCACAGCAAGTGGATTTAAACGGTTGAGACGTCGACGGTTTCGACTTTGAGGTCTTTGCTGAGGGTGTCCTTGAGGAAGTTTTCGATGAACTCCAGGGTTCCCGCGGTGGAACTCGGGCAGGTGCCGCAAGCGCCCTGGTAGTGGACCCGCACCCGGTTCCCCTCAATGCCCAGCAGAGTGATGCCGCCACCGTCGTTCGCTAGCGCGGGGCGGATGGCATGGTCCAGCATGGCGTCGATCACCTCCGATTTTTGCGTATCGGTCAAGTTTGGAAAATCCTCCACCTCCACCTTCTCCAGAATGTTGGAGGTCTCCGGTTCGGGCTGGCTGTCTTCATCGCAGGTTTCATAAAAAGTTGTGTGCTTCTCCAGCGTGTTTTGAATCGGCTCCATCAGAGTCGTCCACGCCACTACCGGTGATTTGGTGATGGTGACGAAGTTTTCCTTGATGAACACATTTTCCACGCCGTAAATTTTAAACAAGGCCTCGGCCAAAGGATCCCTCTTGGACTGCTCCGGAGAAGAGAATGTTTTGGTGCCTTTTTTCATCACGTCCCCGCTCATGATGAACTGGGCCGCCTCTGGGTTCGGCGTGTGATGAAATGTCATGACTTTGAATCCCTTGATCACGGTGGGGTCCTTTTGTGCAGGTTCAGGAGATTGCTCCAAGATTCATTATACTTTGATTTTCCTTGAAATTAAATAGCGCTGTACATTCCAACTGCAGGATGGGGCTGGGAGAGCTCCTTTATTATTTAAAATCAGTGGCTTACCCTTTATTCAGGGTGCTTGATCAGTCCCATTCTTTTGATTCGGGAAGCCAAGGTGGTGGGACGGGTGTTGAGAAGCTCGGCGGCGCCGCCTGTTCCAAACACCTTGCCGCCGGTTTGCCGTAAGGCCGCGAGGAGGTTGTCCCGGTCCAGTTGTCTGATTTCTTCAAAGGTAAGCACCTTGGGTTTTTCCCCTGTTTCATAGCCCTTGGGAATTGGGATAGGTGCCTCTCGAGAGGCTTTGCCTGTCGGCAAATCGAAACGCAGTTTACCGGATTGTGATGTGATGACCGCCCGTTCGATTACGTTTTGCAGTTCCCGGACGTTTCCCGGCCAATCATATGTTTGCAGTTGGTTCATGTGGGCGTGGCTGAGTTTCGGTTTGGGAAAATTGAGTTTCCGGGCGTTGAGTTCCAGAAAATGAGCGGCTAACAGCGGAATATCTTCTTTGCGTTTTCGGAGCGGAGGCACTTCAATGGGAAACACATTCAGCCGATAATACAGATCTTCGCGGAACCGTCCTTCCTCCACTTCCCGCTTGAGGTCGCGATTGGTGGCGGCAATGATCCGCACATCGGTATTGCGGGTTCTCTCGTCACCAACCCGCTCAAACGTTCCCTCCTGTAAAACACGCAATAATTTACTCTGCAATTCCAGAGGGATTTCGCCGACTTCATCCAAAAACAGGGTTCCCTCATGAGCCAGTTCGAATCGCCCGGCGCGGTCTTTCACTGCCCCGGTAAAGGCTCCTTTGACGTGACCGAAAAATTCGCTTTCATAAAGCTCCCTGGGAATCGAGGCGCAATTCACCCGAATCATGCGCCGCGTGTTACGATTGCTTCGCTTATGCATTTCGTGGGCAATGAGCTCCTTGCCGGTTCCTGATTCACCGGTAATGAGAACGCTGGCATCGGTGGGGGCGACCATTTCGATCTGCCTCAAAATATTCTGCAGGGCGGGACTTTTCCCGATAAAACCGCCGAATGTCTGCAACTCCAAAACTTCTTCCTGCAGATACTCGTTTTCCAACTCCAACTGATTCCGCAGGCGGCAGATTTCCTTGTAGGCCTGAGATTT
>JAUVMD010000139.1 GCA_030600405.1 Nitrospirota bacterium | reverse complement strand
GGTTCAGGGCATCGTGGTCGTTTCCACTGCGGAGTTCCGATCAGCGGGCGTTAGGGGTGTTGACTTTTTACAACCGCGAGTCCCGGTCCCCTTCCTCTACGGAACTCAAATGGATTTTGTCCGCTACCCGGTTACTGAGTACCATTATGGAATATAAAAACCTGAAAAACACCCGAAGTCAGGCCGAGAGCCAGGTTGAAAGTTTCGTGGAACAAGGGCGAGAAGCCGTGGTGACGTTTAACGATAGAGGGGTAATCGATTCCTTCAATGCGGCGGCGGCAAAATTATTCGGGTATTCGGGTAAAACTCTGATTGGCCAAAATATCAAAAACCTGATTACCGGACAGAATCCTTCACAAAACCATAACGCGTTCCAAAGAATTGATGACGGAAACGAAGAGGAACCCGGTACCCTGAAAGCGGCGGCTATGGGCCTTCGCAAGGATGGATCCAGGCTGTTTCTGGATTTGTCCGTTGGTGAGCTGGCGCAACAGGCAGGACGTAAATTTGTCGCGACTATTACGGATGTTTCTAAACTCAAATATGCTGAAAAAATCCTCAATGAAACCCAGAACAAACTTGAAGAGCTGAATGAATTCAGAATAATTCCCGCCATCGGAGGGTCCAAAAACCTGCAGAAGCAACTGGTGCAATCGGGAAAATGGACGACTGCCGGGAAACTGGCCGCTTCGCTGGCCCACGAATTTAAAAATCCCCTGTTTGGAATACTAAATGTTCTCGAAAGAGCCGCCCGGGAATTTTCCCTGAAGCAGGGTTCTGAAGATTTGCTGGAATTGGCAATTCGGGAATGCTACCGCGTGATGGATCTGGTTGAAAAAATGCAGAATATTCATCGGCCATCCTCTCATTCCGTTGAGCCGATAGATTTGCATTCCGCGATCAAAGACATGGTGGCGCTGACTCAAGCCCGGTTGCAAAAGCGGAATATTAAGCTGGTGATGGACCTGGATGCCAAACTTCCCAAAGTTTACGGCATTGAAGACCAGATCAAGCAGGTGGTCCTGAACCTTTTGAACAATGCCGAGGAAGCCATTTCGGATGATGATGGAAAAATTGTCGTAGGAACACGGGCGCTGGAGTCTTCACTGAAAATTGTTGTGAAGGATAACGGAAGGGGCATTCCGGAGGACCAGCGGCAAAAGATATTTGAACCTTTTTTTACCACCAAAAAGGATTGCGGAGGCATGGGTCTGGGCCTGGCGGTCAGTTATGGAATCATCAAAGCCCACGGCGGCCGGATCGATGTGGAAAAAGGGATTGAGGGCAAGGGTACCTCATTTGTTATCACGCTCCCTAAACGAACATCCCGAAAAGCGGGTCGCCGTTCGGATAGTTATTTAACATCCACTACTTCCTGGAATTGAGTAAAGATATGAGCCAAGGTAAAGTCATCGTTGTCGAAGATTCAAAGATCATTCGTCTGGGCTACAAGGACACCCTGGAGCGGAGGGATTACGAAGTGGAAGCCTTCGATTCGGCGAAAGCCGCATTGGACCGGATCAGTTTTGGATGGCCGGGAATCATTATCAGTGATGTGATCATGCCGGGAATGGATGGTATCTCCATGATGAAACGGATCAGGGAAATTGATTCCGATTTGCCGGTGATCCTTATCACCGGACAAGGGGATATCCCGACCGCCGTTCAAGCCATCCGCGAAGGGGCCTATGATTTTATGGAAAAACCCTTTTCCGGCGAAGTCCTGATGGAAGTGGTTCACCGGGCCATGGAAAAACGGCACTTGGTCCGGGAGGTCCGCGTTTTAAGGAAAGAAATCAACGATCAGCAGGAAACCAATTTTAGGATCATCGGCAAATCCCCCGCCATGGCCCGGCTTCGGGAAACGATCACCAGCATGTCCGGTTCCGATCCGGATATTCTTATTTTAGGGGAGACGGGTTCTGGAAAAGATCTGGTCGCCCGATGCCTGCATGAAAACAGCCCTAGGAAAGGAAATAATTTTGTTTCCATCAATTGTGGCGCGATTCCGGAGAATATTGTCGAGAGCGAACTTTTTGGACATGAAGCGGGCTCTTTCACTGGGGCGGACAAACGCCGCATCGGAAAATTCGAGCATGCACATGGTGGAACCGTTTTCCTGGATGAAATTGAGACCATGCCCCTCCACCTTCAGGTGCAGTTACTCCATGTGCTTCAAGACCGGGTTATTTACCGGGTTGGCTCCAACGACCCCATACCGGTTGACATTCGGGTCATCGCCGCAACCAAAACGGATTTGAAGCGGGCTTTCGAGGAAAATAAATTTCGAAAGGATTTATATTACCGTCTAAATGTGTTTCAAATATATCTTCCGCTTCTCCGGGAGCGAATGGAAGATATTCCGTTGCTGTTCAATCATTTCGTTTCGGAAATCGGTTGGCGATACAAGGTGTCCGTGCTCACCCTTCCTGCCGGAGATTTTATGCAGAAGTTGTTGACGCGGCCTTGGGAAGGCAATGTGCGTGAATTGAGAAACGAGGCTGAAAAATACGTACTTCAATTGATCATGGATATCCCGGGTCAAAACGAGTGCTTTGCGACTTTTTCTGACAGCAGTACCTCCGGGAACGGAGAGATGACTTTGAATGATCAATTGACCGCGTTTGAAAAAACCATTATCGAGCAGGAACTCATTCGTCAAAATGGTGACATTAAAAATACCTATCTCGCTTTGGGCGTTCCCCGCCAGACGCTCTATTACAAAATTCAAAAGTACGGTTTAAACCGAAAGCACTACCAGAAAGTGTTAGAGAACTCATGACCGTCGGATCCCCCTGAGGCGCCTTCCCACTAAAGCCTCCTTTCAGAGGCCGGTTCCCCGACAGGAATACCTCGGAGTGGCGGATGATTATTTATGTCTTGTATGAGGCCTTTCTATAAAGTGGAATATTGAGTAGAAACGCGTAAGCGTACACTTCTTTAATAAACAAATGGTTTTTCTAATTATTTAATTTTTAAGAGAATTTAGGACGGCTGACCCCTATTTTTTTGCATTATAACTTTACAATTATATGGGCTGTAAATTATACTGGAATAAATATGGATTCCCGACCGTTACCCTAAAAAAAGGGCATCAGGTATAAAAACCGGGTTCATTCTATTCTGAATATGGGTTGGACCTGAGAACCACCTACCAATTTCACATGGGGTCATTAAAGCCAAGAGGTTAGTTCCGATGTTCTGGAAGTCTCGGAGGAATTATATGAGCAGGCTCCGGATACCATTCAAGGAGTGATGAGAGTATTGATCCTGAACATCAAAAAAGTAGTGCGATTGGAAGCTATTTCTTTCCTGATAAATTCAAAGTATACCCGCTGATTCGCCTGAATTAAATTTGGGAAACTCTCATGACACCACCGAAGGCACAAACAAGTAAAAACAATGAGGGTTTCCTGAGTTTTATTCTGGGCAGACGCAAGCTTCTTTTACTGACGCTTTTTGGACTCGCCGTCATCGTATTAGTCGGTTTAAATGCAGTTAAAAAACAACTTGAAACAAACCTCTCCTCTGAACTGCAAACCATCCTTCGATCGAATCAGGATACCCTGAGAATCTGGAACCAGGAAAAAAGCTCTCAGGTAAAAAATTGGGCGAATAATCCCAATGTAAGAGCCAACATCCTTTCATTGTCCCAGCGCACTCTACAAGAGGAAGTAATTCCAGACACTCTTTTAAAGAGCAAGGAACTGGAGGAGCTCCGTAGAATTCTGGGTCCGGTATGTAACCGACACAATTATGTAGAATTCGTTGTATTCGATCTTTCCGGATTGCAGATCGGGGCGTTATTAGACAAGCCCGTGGGCCAACAGGACTTGATTGAGTACTCGAATTTCGTCAGGCGTTCTCTGAAGGGGGAAACGGTGGTTTCTCTTCCTTTCTTTTCCGAGACTCCCCTGCCCACCATTCATGGACAATGGAAGGAAAATTGGCCGACCATGTTTATATCCGCTCCTGTCCGGGATGATTCTGGCGAGATAGTGGCTATTCTGTCTTTCCGGTTGCGGCCGGAAATCGAATTTTCTCGAATCATGGTATCGGGAAGAACGGGTGAATCGGGGGAAACCTATATTTTTAATAGAAGTGGAATTTTGGTCAGTAACAGCCGATTCGATGATCATCTCAGAGACCTTGAAATTCTTTCAGACGATCCGGATCAGATGTCCATGCTAATGGTGAAGCTGATTGAACGAGGTGAGTATTTTAACAAGAGAAACCCTCGTTTAACCCGGGCGGTCAGAAGAGCCCTCAAGGGCGAAACCGGGGTGGATATTAACGGATACCCGGATTACCGGGGCGTGATGGTGATTGGAGCTTGGACCTGGGTTGAGGAATATGGTTTTGGTCTAACTACGAAAATCGATCTGGACGAGGCTTTTGCACCTCTTTTTATCATGGAAAGGGTGTTCGTTTCCTTTTTTATATTGTTGCTCGCGGCCCTCGGTAGTTTCTGGTTTTTAGTGACACGCGAACTGAAATCGGAAAGGGAGAGGAAAAAGGTTTCCGATTTATTGGAAGACAGTGAAAAAAAGGCTGATCTGATTTTATCGAATACTCTCGATGGTATTGTCACGATTCATCCCAACGGCATTATTCAGTCGTTCAATCTTGCTGCCGAAAAAATATTCGGTTATAAGGCAGAGGAAGTGATTGGTAAAAACGTAAAACGCCTGATGCCCGAGCCGTATTTCAGCGAGTATGACAGATATTTGAAAAAATATTTACTGGCTGAGTCGGGGAATATTCTGGGCACCGTACAGGAGGTGCCGGGACGGCGTAAAGATGGATCCATTTTTGACTTGGAAATCGCCATCAGCGAAATCTTTCTGCAGGACGAGCGGGTATTCATCGGGCTGGCTCGAGATATTACAGAGAGAAAACGGTTGGAGGCCCTGTCCAACCGGATGGGC
>JAUVMD010000309.1 GCA_030600405.1 Nitrospirota bacterium | reverse complement strand
GTTGACGGTTGATGAAGAGATAGAAAAACTCTTAAAGGATCTTTGCGCAACAGAGCAAGGTTTTGCCCTTCGTTATTTTTTGAAGGATCCTCCGGCCACTCCAATCACAAATGGTTCTCGAGGCCAGGGAACTTCGGAAGTGGAGGATAAGCCGAAGAGCAATCCCAAGCTTTTGGATCAAAAAACATCCAACCTCAGTAATCTGCAAATCGTAAAAAAATATGGACGCCAGGTCCAGTCGTTCATGGAGTTGGAAAAAAGCTACACGGAAAGATTATTAGGGCCGCATACGACCTTGAAAGAAGCTCGAAAAATTTTTAACTTTATATTGAGCCGGATGAAACAAAAGACCGAGCCTCGCCCCTGGGAACAACTCAGTCGCAGGCGGCACAAATAAACCAAGCTCCAACTTTCAGTCCACTTAACAAGAAACAGTACGGATGAGCGAACAGAACTTGTTGATTATTGGCGGTGGCCCCGGCGGTTATGCTGCGGCCTTCCTGGCGGCCGACAAGGGGATGCAGGTGACCCTCGTCGATGAAGAAACCCAGTTGGGAGGAGTCTGTCTTTTGCGCGGGTGCATTCCCTCAAAGACTCTTTTGCATTTGGCGAAATTGATTTCTGAAGTTAAGCATGCTGGCGACTGGGGTCTCAATTTTGGAGAACCGACCATTGATATTGCCAAGATTCGTGCCTGGAAGGAAAAGGTGACAGGTAACCTTACTGGCGGGTTGGCTCAACTGTGCAAACAGCGTGGTATTCAACGGATACAGGGCCGGGCTGTCTTTGAAGATTCCCATACCGTTCAGGTCGAAGGCCATGGGACCCTCTCATTCGATCGCGCCCTCATTGCCGTGGGTTCACGGCCGATCATTCCCAGAGATTGGATGGGAGTCGGCTCACGACTGATGGATTCCACCGGTGCACTGGAACTGGAAGAAATACCCGAGCGCCTGCTGGTCATTGGAGGAGGATATATCGGCCTGGAAATGGGAACGGTTTATGCCGCTTTGGGGAGCCAGGTGACCGTAGTGGAAATGACAGATGGCCTGCTCCCGGGAGCGGATCGCGACCTGGTCCGTATTTTACAGGCCCGGCTCAAAAAGGAATTTGAAACCATTCATCTCAATACCCGTGTCACCGCCATAAAGGACGCAGGAGCATGCCTAAAGGTCGTTTTACAGGGAACCGGTAGTAAGCTGGAGGAGGTGGAATTTGACCGGGTTTTGGTTTCGGTGGGCCGTCAACCGAACACATCCGATTTGGGTCTCGAAAGCACCCGAGTGGAGGTGGATGACAAGGGTTTCGTGAAAGCAGATCCGGAAGGCAGAACGGCGGACCCCTCTATCGTCGCTATCGGCGATGTGGTGGGGGGTGCGATGCTGGCTCATAAAGCATCCCATGAGGCCAAAAGGACGGTCGACAGTCTATTGGGAGACTCACCGGCTCAGGATTCTCTGGTAATTCCTGCCGTCGTATTCACGGATCCTGAAATCGCCTGGTGCGGACTGACCGAATGGGAAGCCAAAGAGAAGGGCATCGAAATTGCCATAGCGAAATTCCCCTGGGGGGCCTCAGGAAGGGCCGGTACACTGGGTAGAAATGACGGGGCCACCAAGCTGATTATCGATCCCAAAACAGATCGTATCTTGGGAGCGGGTATGGTGGGTGTCGGCGTCGGAGACCTCATCTCAGAGGTTGCACTGGCGATTCGCCTAAAAGCCACCGCCCATGATTTAGCCGAAACGGTTCACCCTCACCCCACTCTGTCGGAGACCCTCATGGAGGCGGCGGAGGTCTACCTGGGGCGATCCACCCACCAATACAAAAAACCGCGTTAATCGACGAACCCGTTACACATCGATAATTTCATCGTCGTCTAATTTACGGGGAGGTCGGGATCTTTGAAAGGGGGGCCGTGGTGGAAAAGGGTCACCCAAAGGCCGCGATGGGGGGCGGCGGCCTCGAAACAGATTGGCGACCATAGTGACCAGCCCGCCGATCAGGGCAATCACCAGAAATGTGATGCCGAACAGAAACAGTAGGGTAATCCCGAGAACGATTGTAAAAAATAGCCCAATTTTCGTCCTGAGGGGCAATTGTTTTAAATTTTGGGTGGTGAAAACAAACATTTTAAATCACGAGCTCCTTTGGTCTATAATACACCCTTAATCTCGATAAGGGTAAAGTTATGGATAAGGATATTTTTATCATTGAATGCCCCGAGTGCGGCGTTAAAAACCGGATCAAATCGTATTCTGTGGACCGTATTCCGGTATGCGCCAAGTGCCGCGCCCGTTTGGTGGACGAAGACAAAAACGAGGCTCACTCCCGGTACGCTGACAATCTGAAGAATTTTTATAATCTTCCCGATATGAATGCCCAGGACCCTAAATAGCTCCTGCCAGTTTACCAATAAATAAAAAGCATTTTAAACCAGTGATTTTATTTTAATTTCAGGTGTGATCATGGATGAAGCGGTGCAATTGATCGATCAAATATTAAAGGCAAAACTTGAGGCGTCCCACGTGGACATCATCGACGAAAGTTATCTGCATCGGGGACACAAAGCCGCCGGCGGGGGAGGGCATTACGCGGTTACCGTCGTTTCCTCGAAGTTTGAAAATGCCAATCTCATCGACCAGCGACGGCTGGTGTACAGCGCGCTGGACGACCAAATCAACGGCACACCTAAAGTGATTCACGCCCTGCAGATCAAAACCCTGACACCCGCGCAATGGGCCGAACAAACAGGTTCGTCTGTCTGAACCGGATCACTCCCGGTAGATTTCCAACTCTTCGCAGTTTTTGAGATTC
>JAUVMD010000142.1 GCA_030600405.1 Nitrospirota bacterium | reverse complement strand
TCTGGAGGTCTTGGTCCGGGTTCTTCGGGCATCGTCGCCTGCAACGCTTCCTCATCCTGAAGTTCGACCTCGGGCACCGAGTCCAGAATTTCCTGTGCTTCTTTCAGGTTATCTTCCGGCACCTGCACTTTGACTCCCCCCAGCGCCGGGGAATAGAGCTGGTTGATGCTGATCAAATGTTCGTCGCAAATGAAGACGGGAATGTCCGCCGCCTCCAGGCGCGCTTTGGCGAGGTGGGCCTGGTAAGGCATGTTGAACGCGGCGACGGTGACCAGTTTAGGTGGCATGCTTCCAGTTTATAGCATTTCAAGTGGGCTTTGTTTGATTAGTCGCAGTTGCGGTTGTAGGTGTTGATGAGGGTGCTGACTTCTTCGCCATCGAGTGACTGCGTCCATTCGTAGACGTATTTCAATTGTTCGATTTTGGAGCGCAGGAGATCGCTGAGGTCGCGGTGCAGGATTTCGTGGAACATGGTGTCGACGGTCAAAAACTTGGGCTGTCGCGGGTGCATGCCGAAAATGGGTGGCAGGTTGGAGGGTTTATACGTCTTGATGGCCTTGGCGAATATTTCCTCCCATTGCAGACCGGCTTTCTCGCGGATTTCGTTGGCCTTGCGGATAGCGTTCAAGGCCTCGGCATCGTTGGCGGATTTGGTCAGTTCCAGGAGTTTGAGAATTTTATCCTGTGGCATGGCGATTCTGTCGGCCCTCCCGGGCCCGGGATGATTTTCTTCAATTATACTTGAAACCCAAGAGCAAGCCAGCCTTGTTCCTCACCCCTTGGCAAAGGGCGAAGCGCCCTTCTGGCTCGGCCCTTTAGCTTCTCATTAAGGGTTTTGATAAGTATTTTGCCGATCGGTTACAGGGAATCGGGGTAGAGGGGCTGAATTCATGAAATCTGTGGGAACTTAAAATCTCAGAATCCGCTATAGCCCATATTTCCAATAGTTTGCCTTCCATTCAGCATTATATAACAACTTGATATTCTTCCCCTTCCTGTTATCCTAATAATATTCTAAGTTACTGTAAACAACCCCGATAGGGGGCTTTCACAGTGCATGAACAGGACGAGTTTTCCCCGGGAAAACCCAACGGGAATGGATTGTGTGCGTCGTTCTTGCTGACTCTATCGTCGTGGCTGGATGCGGTCGATGGTGAATGGGTGCGATAGTAATTGCGGCGGTGGGTATAAATGTATTTACGGGATGCGTTGTTTAAAAAAACGCAAAACTTCCTGACTGAAGGGTCTGAGGAAAACTAGATTAACCTTGTCATTATTTTTTGGGTTTCATGCAGTCTTCCGGTTCCATAAATAAGTTCGTCAACCGCTTGGTTGAATCCAAGATGGAGAAAAACGGGGCTATCCTGTTGATGGGTGAGGAGTGCTCAATCCGTGCCGGGATTCCTTCGGCGTCTGAATGGGTTGAAGTAATCAAAAAAAGTTACCCCAAAGCCTACGAACACGCCCGAACCAAAGACCTCCAGCATTGCGCGGCGGAATTGACTACCACTCAGAAATTCGAAATATTCAGTTTTTATCTGCGAAAATCGAAAGTCAGTTGGGCGCATTTATGTATAGCCCTGCTCATGAAAGAGGGATATTTAAGCCGGGTGTATACGACCTGTCCCGACCCTCTTTTGGAGAGGGCCTGTACTTTGGTGGGAGAGTTCCCGACCGTTTACGACTGTACGGTGGGAGCTATCAATAAACCGGACTTGATACCCCCCAAGTCGATCATTCATCTGAAGGGCCAGATTCTGGGTGCGAAGCCCGGTTCTCTGGAGGGCGTGTTTTCCGGTACGGGACACAGCAGCCCCTGGCTGGTACTGGGGTTTAACCCTGAGCCCAAAGATCCGGTTTACGAACAGATCGCCTGGCTGGATAACATTACTAAAGGATTGCTCTGGGTATTTTCGGGAAGCCAGACTCCGGCGCGGTTTCTTCAGGAGCAGGTTTTTTCCAAAGCGAACAATCATTACACCCATTTTGAGGATCCGGATACCTTTCTGGTTTCGCTGATTCGCATAATGAAGATTGGTATCCCCCGAACTCATCGGTTACCCGTTCACATTTTTGGGCCAATGGCTGAATAAAGTGGGCTCCTACCCTGCGCCCGGTCACGAGGATGGGTTGAATATAGCGGATATTTCCCTCAAGCAGACGAAAGCGGCCATCCAGCAGTATGAAGGTCCGGAGCGGGGTGGCGATATAGGAGACGATGAAGAAGCGGCCGGCGGGGTGGATGATCCGGATTTGTTGAAGGCCATTCAGATAGCGCGTACTGGTTTGATGGCGGGGCACCCGAAGAAAGTTATCGAGCAACACCCGCAATTTGAAGAGACGCCTTCCGTTCAATTGGGTCATCTTTTGAACTGGGCCTACCAGGTGGAAGGAGACTCTGCTGTTGAGGAAGCCAATAAACAATTCGGCTTAAAAGCCTTGGAAAAATTAAAGGCGGCCCAACCTTACTATGAAATGGCTCTTCAGATCAAGCCGGACGCCCCGCACACCTATTTCAAATTGGGCCGGTTGTTGGTCGAGCAGGCTCAACTTCAATCAGATGAAAATATTGCAAATTTGCTGGAGCAGGGTGCGCAACATTTCAAGAAGGCCCTTGAATTGAATCCCGATTTTTTTGAAGCCAATTACGAGTTGGGGATGGTGCTTGCAGAATTGGCCGGTACCAAAACCGAGGCGGAAGCGGATCAGTTGTATGAATCTGCCGCAAAACGATTTCAAGAGGGCCTCCGCATCCAACCCAATCATCCGGAAGCCGCTTATGGGGCAGGCCATGTGTTGTTTTCTCAAGGGTGCCGCAAGAAAGGCACGGATGCTGTCCGGCTACACACCCAAGCGGTGGAAATGTTTAAAATCGCCTTGCATGGCAAACCGGATCAAAAGGAAGCCATGGTGGAAATGGGGCAATCACTCTTTATGCTTTCTAAAACCAAAAAAGTGGACGACGCCGATCGGTTTCTGATGATGGCTGAAGAAAAGTTCCAGCAAGCCGTACAATTGGATTCTACGTTAGCGGAAGCTCAGTTCGGGTGGGCGGATGTTTTGATGGAACGCGCTACATTGAAAAATGACGCGACTTCTGACCGGACCTTCAACAAAGCGTTCGAGAAATACCAGGAAGTTTTGAATCTCAAGCCGGAAATGCCTCGCGTGAATTTCCGATGGGCCGTAGGTCAATATAATATGGCGATGAAAAAATCCGGTGACGAAGCTATCGGTTTGCTCCAGGACTCGGTGGCAAAATTTAAAAAAGCCCTTCAGCGAAACCCCAAAAGTATTGAAATCCTGAATCGCCTGGGCCGCGTCTGCTTTGAGTTAGCGAACAAGCATAAAGATTCTAATGCGGAAAAGTTATACTCCCAAGCCGTGAATCATTTTCATGATCTACTCAAGTTGCAACCGAAAAATTATATAGTTCTCTCCCAGACGGGTGAAATTTATTACCATATTTCCATGCTTAAGGAAGACAAGGAAGCGGACAGCCTGATTCAAGCTTCCATTGAGAAATATCAGGATGCTCTTAAGATCAAGCCGGATTACAGCCGGGCTATCATGTTGTGGGGGAATTCGCTATTTCGGTTGGCAGCTCTCAAGTCGGGCGGCATGGGAGAGGATCTGTACAACCAGGCTGAGAAGAAATATGCTCAAGCTTTGAAAATTCATCCCAACGATGCCACCGCCTTGAGTAATTTTGGTTCGATCCTGTTGAAACGAGCCAAAAAGGAAAATCCGGACAAGGTGGGCCTCTTGCTGAATAAAGCGGTCAATTCTTTTCAAGCTGCCATTGAGATTCAGGAGAACAATACAGAAGCGCTCAACATGATGGGAGAAGCTTTGATCGCCCAAGCTAAAAGCAAACGGGGTATCGATGCGCATCCTCTGTTGGCCGAAGCAAAAGGGGTGCTTCAAAAAGCCGAGGAATACCAACCTGGTGTCGGGTGTTATAATATGGCGAGACTCCAGGCCCAATTGGCGAACGAAACGGGGTGCCGTCAATGGCTGAAACGGTGCCAGCAACACAATGTTCTCCCCGATGCCGATGTGCTCAATGAGGAAACCCTGTTTGCCTCGGTGCGTGAATCCAAATGGTTCAAAAACCTAGTGCCCGTTTCAGAGCAACCGAAAGAGGAGCAGGAAGAGGCTGGGAAGGAAATCGTTATACCTACCGATAACAGTGCGCCCGCTCCGTCCCCCGGCAAGGCAACCAAGCCTGCCAATGCGTGACCCTTCTCTCAATTGAAATGATTATCTTGCCGCTCTAACCTTCACATCTTGGGTATCCCGGTCCCATTAGAAAGAAACTTTTTCACATCCTCCAGGTTTTGCGTCTGTGTGCAATCGGGAAGTGAGTTTAAAAATTGTTTGCCATAACTGCGTTGGGTCATACGCGAATCAAGAATCGCCACCACCCCTTTGTCGGTCCGTTTGCGGATCAGCCGACCGAATCCCTGGCGCAGTTGAATGATCGCCCGCGGTATCTGATAATGCTTGAAGGGATTGATCGACCGTTTTTTCATATCTTCGATGCGCGCTTCAACTAACGGTTCCGTAGGTACGTCGAATGGTAGTTTGGTAATGATGACACTCGACAACGCGTCACCAGGAATATCAATCCCCTGCCAGAACGAACTGGTTCCGAAAATGACCGAAGGTTTTTCCTTGAAGCGTTGAATCATCCGGCTGGGCGCCAGGTCCCCTTGCTTCAATATTTGATAGGAATGGAGCTTGGGATCAAGAATCTGGTGTACGCGGTTGAGGATGTCGTAACTGGTGAACAGAACGAATGTTTTCCCTCCCGTGGCCTGGATGAGCTCCAGCGTCCGGTGGGCCAGCGCGGAAACGTATTTGGCTATATCTTCTCCCGGCTCCGGCATGTCCTGCG
>JAUVMD010000186.1 GCA_030600405.1 Nitrospirota bacterium | reverse complement strand
GTAGACTCCTTGTAGACTACAAGGTTGATAGGCCGGGTGTGTAAGCGCAGTAATGTGTTCAGCTAACCGGTACTAATTAGTCGCGAGGCTTGACCTTAAAAAATTCCCGGAGAGGGTGGATACCCTCCACCCTCTCCTTCAGTTACTTACTACGATGTTCAATTGTCGATAAATTCGTCGCCCTGAAAAGGGCGACAGTCAACGAAAAGTTTTTCCCGGTCTTGTTAGCGGAGGGGCCACACCCGTTCCCATTCCGAACACGGTAGTTAAGCCTTCCAGCGCCGATGGTACTGCACGGGAGACTGTGTGGGAGAGTAGGTCAACGCCGGGTTAATTCTTTAAAACCCGCTCTGGATAACCAGAGCGGGTTTTTTTATGCGAAGTGTTTCCCTTCTATTTAAACTCAAACGAAAACCTGGGCTGAGATCGGTATTAATTCCCCGGATTGATTTGGGAATCGATCCAAAACAAATACTGGGAAACCCGGGTGTACACGCCAAAGAAATTGGGCCTCGCACACCCCGTTCCGAAACTGACGATACCCGCTTGACGCCAGTCCTGGTCCGATCCCCGAACCATCAACGGTCCGCCGCTGTCGCCCTGACAGGAGTCTTTCCCATCAATTCCGGCACAGAGCATATTAGAAGTGATGCCGCCGGGATAGGCCTGTTGACACATCTGATTACTGACAATGGGAACTTCCACCTGCCTTAAAACGGCGGAAGCGTTGCCCCCTTCCATCACCCGTCCCCAGCCAATGACTGTCGCCTTGTCTTCCGGTTGCGCCGAGGTGTCCTGCGGATCGATCAGAGGAAGCGGTTGTTGCTGGAAGCCCGGCTCAGGCTCCAGTTCGATCAGAGCGATATCGGAATTATTTCTGACGGGATCGTAATTGCAATGGCCGATGACCCGCTTGATGTCGAACACCTGCCCCGCGTCGGAGGTCAGGTCATGCCGTCCCAGGATTACTTTCTCATGGGGCCGCACATCGCAATGAGCGGCGGTCACCACCCAATTTTCGGCAATGAGCGATCCTCCGCAAAATTGATTCAAGCTCCCATCAGGCGCTTCAAAAGCGATCGCGGCGGCCCAGGGCCATCCGCCGATGGCGGCGGTGGAACCCCCGACAATTCTGGGTTCAATCCCGATAATACGAGGGGTCGGTTTAAAAAATTTCTTCCGGTTCCTTTTCGCCACCCGATCGTACTTTTTGCAGGCATTCAATTCGGGCAAGGTGGCGGGCTCGTCCTCTGCGGGAAGAAGATCCTCCGGACTCGGCTCGGGAGCCTCAGCCACCGGCCCGGACCCGCTATTGCCGGAAACGGGTCCGCCATTGAAAGCGCAGGAAATATTAAACAGGGCAAAACTCAGAATTAGAAAGGGGACACGCAATTTCTCAATAGGAAAAACCATAGCTCTTTCTCCCAAATACGTCGGAAATCCAATTAGCAAACAACTATATGAACAGCCGATTTTATATTCTTGCAACCTTGAGAAAATGCTAGCAAGCGGGTCTTGAGAAAACAATGGCCGGCACCTATTTTGCGTTTAATTCACTGTTTATTAAGGGATTTAATTTAGACCGAAAGCGAGATCAAAAGAGAAATGAGGAAGGGTCGATCAAGGCCGGGTTATTGTTTCAAAACCCGCTCAGGCAAAAATGAGCCGGGTAGAAACAGGACTCCGCCAAGGTCATACCCTTTATCCCTGATACAGAAGGGCAAACCCCTTCCAAAACGGCTGATTTTAACGCTTTTTAATTGACAACTCACCCCCCATAGAGTAGTATCCCCCGTCACCATTTTGCAGGTCTTTTCAGGGGTTCGTCCCCTTCCAGACAAACGGATTAACTCTTTATTTTTAAAGATTTTATGGGTTTTGGCCCGGCGCTCTTTTGTCAAAGAATCCAAAGGAAAGCCGGGACCCTTTTTTATGCGCTTTGGCGGAAAAGTATTTCCGCCTATTGAGCTTGGATTTATAACGGAGCAAACGCATGCTGGAATCCTATACAGGCGCGGCCATTCTTCTTCTGATCGCTACGGCAATCGCCGTGGGGATGGTAGTCGCCACCTCGATTTTAGGCCCCAAGCGCGAATTCGCCGATAAAATGGAACCGTTCGAATGCGGCGAATCCCAGATTGTTTCTCCCTACCAGCGCTTTTCAGTCAAATTCTACCTGGTCGCAGTTCTTTTCATCCTGTTTGACATTGAGGTCGTATTTCTTTTCCCCTGGGCCATACTTTATAAACAGCTCGGCTTGTTCGGCCTTATTGAAATGGGGGTATTTCTCATCATCCTCGGAGTGGGATTGATGTATGTCTGGATCCGGGGGGGGCTCGACTGGGAGTGACCGGTCATTGAATCAACTATGAGTGATGCCCACATTATCCAAAAAATAAAGGACCGGTTCGGAGACGCGGTCTTGGAAGATCATAATTTTCGTGGAGACCAAACCATTACCCTCCTGAAGGAAAAGATCGTTGAAGTCACACAATTCCTGAAAGACGAACCATCCCTCGATATGGATTTTTTGATGGACCTGACGGCGGTCGATTACATGGACCGCAAACCGCAACGATTTGAAGTGGTTTATCACTTTTACTCTTCGAAGAACAACCACCGGGTACGATTGAAAATTCCGGTGGATGAAGATGACTGCCTGGTGGATACCTTGGATCCGTTGTACAAATCGGCCAACTGGTTCGAACGTGAGGTTTGGGATCTCTACGGTATTAAATTCAAGGGGCATCCCAACATGAAACGCATATTGCTTTACGAAGAGTTCAAGGGCCATCCCCTGCGCAAGGATTATCCCATCAACAAACGGCAACCATTGATCGGGCCCATGAATTGAGATTCGGATAATATATCATGTGGATTGACCTGGCCATTACGATGGTCAAAATCATATTTATTCTGACCATCACCGTCGGCTTTTTCGCACCGGTGCTGACTTGGGTGGAACGCAAGCAGAGCGCCATGATGCAGGACCGCATTGGCGCCAATCGGGCCGATATCTTCGGGTTCACCGCCCTGGGCTTGTTTCATATCATTGCCGACGCCCTTAAAATGTTTACCAAGGAAGACTTCATACCTCAGGGCGCCAATCGGGCCCTGCACACCCTGGCCCCCATCATCGCTCTCATCCCCGCCATACTGACGTTCGCAGTGGTCCCGTTCGGCGGGCAATACACGCTGTGGGGACAAGACGTAAATCTGGTGATTTCCGATCTCGACGTCGGCCTGTTGTTCGTGTTTGCCATTGCTTCTATAGCAACCTACGGCTACGTCATCGCCGGCTGGAGTTCCAACAACAACTGGTCCCTGCTGGGAGCGATGCGCACCGCCTCGCAAATGATTTCCTATGAGGTGACGATGGGATTAACCATCATCGGCGTCTTGATGGTGTACGGTTCCATGCAGCTGACCCAAATCGGCGCGGCCCAGGAAGGTTTCTGGCGTTGGGGCATCTTTCTGCAACCTCTGGGATTTCTCATGTTTTTCGCGGCGTCCATCGCCGAGAACAAACGCGTCCCTTTCGATGCCCCGGAAGCCGAGTCGGAACTGGTCGCGGGTTATTTTACCGAATACAGCGGACTCAAGTTTGGCATGTTCTTCATGGCCGAATTCATCGAAATGGTGACTATCGGCGCGATCATGACCATCCTGTTTTTTGGAGCGTGGCATATTCCGTTTCTGACCACCGCCACCCTCCTGTCCATATTTGATTTTCTGGGCGACAGCGGAGCGAATCTGGTCGTCATGCTCATCCATGTCGGAGTGTTCTTCGGCAAGGTGACATTTTTTATTTTTGTGCAAATGGTCATCCGTTGGACCCTTCCGAGGTTCCGCTATGACCAAATCATGAAACTGGGATGGAAGATTCTATTGCCGTTATCGCTGGCCAATGTGGTGGTGACGGGGATCGTCATCCTGGCTTTGAATTAGGAGTCGCATTATGGCTTACTACGTCAACCGAAACGTGAAAATGACGTGGTGGGAGCGTACTTATATTCCGGAAATTTTTCGGGGTATGATGATCACATCACGCCATTTCTTTAAAAATATTTTTGGATTTGTCCCGTTCTTTCTCGGCAAGAAAAAGGATCGGGAAATTTTCACCGTGTATTACCCGGAAGAAACGATGCAGTTTCCGATCGCCTACCGGGGGCGGCCGGTGCTGGCCTTAAATGAGAATAACCAGCCGAACTGCGTGGCCTGCGGGTTGTGCGAAATCGCCTGTCCCGCCTACTGCATCGACATCATTCCCGGTGAAAACAGTGGCAAGCAAAACGAGGTGGAGCGGTATCCCAT
>JAUVMD010000298.1 GCA_030600405.1 Nitrospirota bacterium | reverse complement strand
CGCCATCATCGCTTCGTTGTCCATTTACTATATATCTTCAGACTTGGATTTCCTGCACTCACAGCCGATAAGCAAAGGTTCTATTGTTCGCGTGCGTTTTGTTCAAACCCTCATTAACGCGTCTTGGGTGGTGCTGATTTTTGCCTTCCCCATCTTTCTGGCTTACGGGTATTACTTTAATGTGAATTTTGGCTACTACTTTTACCTTCTGGCAAGCTTGCCGCCTTTTGTGGTGATTCCCACTCTGTTGGGCGTAATCGGAATTATGGTGTTGATGTGGTTTTTTCCTACGGATAAAGCCTATCAGATCTTGTCTTTCATGGGTTTGTTTTATCTCGCATGCCTGGTTGCGTTTTTTAGATTTTTATCGCCGGAAAAGTTTTTTGATAAAAAGGTTTCCGACGAAGCAATCATTGCCTTTGTTGAAAGCCTGAAAATGCCGGAATTCGGGTTTCACCCGAGCAGTTGGATAACGATTGGAGTTTCCAGCTGGTCCGAGCAACAAACGGGTACAGCCCTGTGGCAGTTGGTTTATCTCTATGCGGCCGCTGTGGTTTTGGGTGGAGTTTTCTGGTGGATTAGCCGGAAAATCTATTTTGCAAGTTGGCGTTCCTATCAGGAAGTCAAAAGCGCACCGCGGGATAAAGTTCGAAAAAAAGGAACTGAAAAACCCCGTTGGTTGAGTGTTTTGCCCTTCTCGTCTGGGCAAAAGGGATTGTTCCAAAAGGATCTGATTGTCTTCTCCCGGGATCCGGCCTATTGGTCGCAGTTGTTTATTCTGGCGGCGTTAGTGGTGGTTTATATCTTCAATATCGTCAACCTGCCACTCGAAAACATTGTTTTGAAAAATGTGGTCTCCGTTTTGAATGTGGGGTTGATCGGTTTTGTTCTTTCGGCCCTCGCGTCCCGGTTTGTGTTTTCCACCACCAGTCTTGAAGGCCAAAAGATGTGGACCATCTATACCTCTCCAGTGAAAATGGAAAGTTTTCTGATGGGTAAATTTTTGATGTATTTTCCTCCGCTCCTGCTCATTGGAGAATTTCTGGTGATTATTTCCAATATCCTGCTTCAGGTCGATGCCTATGTCATGCGGATATCCATCATAGGGATTCTGTTTATAACAATCGGTGTGGTGGGCATGGCGGTCGGAATGGGAGCCATGTATCCCAAATTTGATTATGAAAACATTTCGGAAATTTCCAGCGGAACAGGCGCCATTCTGTTCATCATCTCCAGCTTGATTTATATAGGGATAGTCCTGGTTTTGGGAGCCCGTCCCATGTACATCCACTTTAAGCAAATTTTTTTGGGTGGAGTGGACGATTTGGAGGTTATGGGGTTTTATACCCTCATCATTGCGCTTTCATTTTATGTGGCCATCGAGCCCATGCGACGGGGTATCCGCGCTCTTAAGATAAGGGACTTTTAGAGTTCTTGGGAATTCCGCGTTTCTTTGATATAAAAAAGACATGAAGGAGTTATTCCCGGAATATGAAAAACCCACCGATGCACCACCGCCTCCTTTGGCCGATCGCATGCGTCCCGAATCCTGGAAAGACCTGCTGGGTCATGAACACCTGATAGGAGAGAGAAGCCCGCTCCGCCGGTTGATCGAGAAGGATGCCGAACTGTCTTTTATTTTATGGGGGCCGCCGGGAACCGGCAAAACCACCATTGCCCGGGTCGTGGCCCGCATCACCCAAAGCGAATTTCATGAAATCAGCGCCGTGAATGCCGGTGTCGCGGACCTCCGGAAAATCATCGACCGCGCCAAACGCAACTGGGCGCAATCCAAACGCCGCACGATTTTGTTCATCGACGAAATTCACCGCTTCAACAAATCCCAGCAGGACGCCGTATTGCCTTATGTCGAGAACGGAACCATTCGCTTGATCGGTTCCACCACCGAAAATCCGTCGTTTGAAGTTATCCCCGCGTTACGCTCCCGGTGCCAGGTGTTCCGTTTGGGATATCTCACTGCTGATCAGATTCGCCACATCATTGAACGGGCTTTAAAGGACGAGGTTCGTGGCCTGGGTGATATCCGGATTACTTTTGACGAGGCGGCGGTGGATTTGATCATCAGCCATGCCAATGGCGATGCGCGCCGTGCGTTGAACGTGCTGGAAGCGGCGGTGATGTACCAAAAGGAACTGAAAACGGAGAATCCTCCGCCGGTTGGCCTGTCGGTGATTGAAGGCATTATCCAGCGAACGGCCGTTTTGTATGACAAGGACGGGACCGAGCATTACGATCACGCATCCGCATTTCAGAAAAGTATGCGGGGGTCGGATGCCGATGCCGCCATTTACTGGCTAGCCAAAATGATCGCCGGCGGCGAAGATCCAAGATTCATAGCCCGTCGCCTGGTAATCACGGCATCGGAGGATGTGGGTTTGGCCGATCCCATGGCGCTGGTACTTGCCAATGCGGCGGCGGATACGGTGGGACGCATCGGCCTGCCGGAAGCGCGGATTCCGCTGGCGCTGGCGGTCATCTATATCGCCAGGGCGCCGAAAGATTATCCCGCCATCAAAGCCATCGACTTGGCTCTGAGTGACATTGAGAACAAAGGACAGTCGTTTCCAGTTCCCGATCACCTCAAAGACGCGCACTACAAGGACGCCAAAAAATACGGCTACGGCACCGACTACAAATATCCCCACGATTACCCCGGCCACACAGTGGATCAGGACTATCTTCCCCAAGAGCTGAAGGGCAAAAAATATGTGCCCAGGGACGATAAATAATTGATACAGACCGGAACGCCTAACTGCCAGTATTACAACAATTTAACCTTTTTAAAACTGTCGGCAAAGTGTCGGCAATTTATGCCCCGCTCCGGGTCCGTCCGGGCGGGGTTTTTTGTGGTTGTAAGAGGGGAATATTGAGAATTT
>JAUVMD010000232.1 GCA_030600405.1 Nitrospirota bacterium | reverse complement strand
GCACCAGCTCGAGAATATCCTTTTTATATTGGCCGAACCGGGAATGCGAGCTGTGGGCGGAATATTCCCCCAGCTTGCGGCCATCATGATCGCACAACAGCACCGTTCCCCCTTTGTTCCGAAAGGCGACGGTTTTTTTGAAGACATAAATTTCCTGGATCGGCCCTTCCATTTTATGTTGCCATTGTTCCCTGCCATTCAAATCCAAACCGTAACAGCGGCCCATTTTTCCGCCGGCAAATATTCCGTCCGGGGTGAGTTCGAGCGCGGTGACCGGTCCGCCCAATACGGTCCGCTTGAGCTTAAAACTCTTCAGGTCCAGCACGAAAAGAATTTTGGGAGACGGCTGAAATACCGCCCGGCGGGCTTGATTGTGAACACGGAGGTTATAAATCTCTTTCTTGAGGTTGCGGCCCCAGATTTTTTTGCCTTGCCCGGAGTAACAGGTCAGCGTCTTGAATTTATCAAACGCCAGAACAGCGGTCCCCGAGGGCGCCAGCGCAACTTCACTCAGCTCAGCGTTGTAAAAAGTCAGGTGCTTCTCGCGCAGGGTCTGCGTATCCAGAATGAACATCTCGGTGTGGCTGGACAGCAATACCCTCTTGCCGTTCCGGGAAAGCCGGGCATTAGGAAGACGCGTCAAGAAATGCTTGATCCACACCAGGCTTCCCGAGGAGTCGTAGAGTTGAAACTCCTTACCGGCGGCCAGGAGAATGAACCGGCCATCGCCGGAAATTTTCACCGTAGCAGGCGAGCGGCTGATTTTATGGACGGGCTGGCTCCAGATTTCCTTGTGATCGCCGAGATCGTGGAACTGGGTCAACTCCAGAAAATTCGAGCGTTGCTCCCCTTTCTCCAAAAATTTAAAACAGGTCAACGTCCCGTTCCCTTCCGCCACGATGACCCGCGTCCCGTTGCGGTCGATCCGGCAATGGGTTACCGCAGACAACAATTCTTTTTCCCAGACCACGGCGGCGCTTTTGGATGCCATCATAATTTTTCCCAATTGATCCGCTAATAACAAAAACTTGCCGTTGCCGCTGACATCGACATGAGCGACCGAGCGGTCCAGATCGATCTGGCTCAGAGTATGGTTGATACCGTTGTAGATATAGACTCCATTATTAAAACAGGAAATCGCGAAGACGTCTCCCGTGTCGCTGATGGCAAACTCGGAAGACAAATCCCGAGACAATTCTATAGGCGAAGGATTGTTGATCAGCCATAGGTTCGTCCCGTCGGATTGGTACAAACCCAGGCAAATCTGGTTGTGCACCACCCAGAACTGTTCCTTTTTGGGAACTGGCAAAACCCGTATCCACGGTTGAGGGATGGGGTAATCCCGTACGGTCCTGCCCGTCACGTCGATGCGGCGCGGTTTGCTCTTCCACCCCGACAATAGAATATCTCCGGACTTGTTATCCAACCCGGACCAGAAACTTTTGAATCCTTTTTTCAGCGCCAGCTTGCCGGAATAATCGACCAGAAACAGTTGACTGTATTCGTTCAGGATCGCGACCTTTTTTTTGCGAGCCAGAATTTTCACGCTCTTCACCGGCTGGCCCACCTCTGCCTCCCAGACCAATTTGCCCTCTGCATCTAAAAAGTGCACCACCCCGTTCTCGAATCCGAGGGCCACCTGATGCTGGTCCGGCGATAAGTCCATGGAGTTCAACTGTTCGGGTATTTCTCGCTTCCAGAGCTCGATGGCCGATTTTTTCTGTTCGATAACCTGTTGTACATTCACAAATGATTTTGACGGAAAGAGGGATGATTACCTGCCTGTTGACAGATACCCCCTCTTTTTATTGTAAAGGAATCGCCGGGAATGATAAGGCCCTAAATCCTTTTTTTTGAACCTTTTCCGGTTTCCGGTTGAACGGTTGGGCCGGGTATGAGATGTTGATAACCTTCATTTTTTCCGGAATTTCGGTGTCCCCGGTAGGATGCGAAGATATTGGTCAATCAGTGCCACTTCCTCTGGGCCAAGCGGGGCCCAGCGTCACGCTGGCCCAAGGAAAGGATTTTCATGAGCGACGATCGTTACATACTCAGTTTTAAAGCGGCCACTGGATTCCACGTGGTGCTGGAATACGGCGGACTGGAAGAAATGGAAGCAGTCCAAAAGAAAATTGAGGACGCAGGGCTTACCTGCGAGCGGTGGAAGGAGTACAACCCCCGCTTCGATCAGGCGGATCTATATATGGACATGCGCAGTCCTGAATGCATTGCCCAGTTCGATCTGGACGACTGGTTATAGGAGAGCGCTCCGCCGCGGCAGTAGAGATCACATTCAAAACTTTTTAAGATGATTGGCGAGCATGCGGGCCATAAGATCGAGATCGGTCGGCCAGGCATACTTGATTTCCAAAGACGGGTGACGGACGCGCAGGTCATCCAGAATTTCCGGGATTTCAATTTCGGAATGAGACCCGCCGGGCGTGAGCATAGTCGGAACTACCGTGATGTGGCTGACCTTGCGCATCGCCAAATCCGCTACGGCGTCTTCCACCGTGGGCGCACAAAATTCGTTGTAGGCCAGTATCAGATCGGCGCCCTCCAGCAAAGGCTCCAGCCTCTCGGCTAATTGTTCCAACCCGGCTTTATAGGGGTCGTTCTCCGGCGTGCGAGGCCATTCCCGAATGCGTTTTTCGAGATCCCGCTCCTGCGCAGTGACCGGTTTGCCGGAAGTTTTGCGCTCACGTTCCAGTTGCTTGAACTGCTGGATGATTTCCCGGGGACAGTCCTTCGGCAGGCCGCCATGGCCGACCAGAATCACCGCCCGGTGATTTGCACTCATGAGTTGCGCTCCGATTAAAGATACTGTCTGCCATTCACCTTAACCCTCCAGTCTCTTCATCTCAAGAACAAATTAATAGATGGCTAAAGGCCAATAATAAAGTACCTCACGAAGACGGGCTGTACTAATTCCTCAAACTTTAAGTATGTAACCGGCCACTTTGGGGATTTTATTCCTTACATTCAAACACGGTATCGGATACCCAGGTGATTTGAATGTATTCGGGGAGGCGGGTGTCCCTGTCGAGGTAAGCCAGCTCGAGCTGGTCACAAGTGAGATTGAGGACCTGACTCAAGTCGACCCCGCAAAGATAGGCTTCGGTGAAGTCGGCGTTTTCCAAGTTGGCGCCGTTGAAGTTGGCTTCGCTCAGCACGGCGCTGTTAAAATCCACTTCACTGAGGTTGGCGCCGGTCAGGTCCGCCTGCATGAGATAGGCATAGCTCAAGTCGGCCCCGCTCAGTTTGGCCTCTTGAAGTTGCGCCTTCATCAGTTTATGATAGCTGAGGTCGGCGCCTTCAAGATCGTCTTTTCTGGCCTCCACCTTTTTCAAAATTTCGGCCCATTCTTCCAGCATAAAAACTTCCTTACTATCCGGCGGGCTTCATGCCCCCCATTTCCAATAGGAAGGAATTGTTCCAACACTTGCGGGCTTTGTCAAGGGACTCGTTCACACCTGCATCAATTTCTTTCACTGATTTGGCAAAACCAAGGTGGGGTTGTTAAATTCCTTTGCGATTTCAACGTCTGATTGGGATTATTCCCATAATGACTGTTATTCATCAGCCAGCACGAGGCTGTTGCCAATACCAACTCCTG
>JAUVMD010000187.1 GCA_030600405.1 Nitrospirota bacterium | reverse complement strand
TGGTCAATCCGTTTCCCCGCGTGTTTAAAAAGACCGCGGAGGGGAGGGGATCTGGTTTTTTCTTTTGGATCAGGATTTCTCTCCGGCTCAAGTAAATGTTCAGAGCGGCGATGGCTTTTCTACCCAAGGGCAACCAGCGTTCCTTCTTACCCTTTCCCAGAACCCGGACCTTTTGGCTTTCGAGATGGATGAAATCCATCTGCAGAGTCACCAGTTCGCTGATCCGCATGCCGGTGCTGTAGAACATTTCCAGGATGGCGCGGTCCCTCAATCCGATCAGTGTGTTCGATTCCGGTAATGCCATCAGGCGGAAGATGTCATCCACCGATAAAAAGGAGGGCAGATAGTTTTCCTTTTTTGGGGCCGGTATGGATTTGGCGACATTGTTCTGGAGGTATCCTTCGCGGCACAGAAACTTGAAAAACGAGCTGAGGGAGGACAGCTTCCGGCCCATGGTGGTTCCGGTAAACCCCTGGCCGTGCAGGTGTACCATATAAGAGCGTACCGCCAGCCGGTCGATCTGTTTTATATCAACCGCTCCCTTCGAGTTGCAGGCGTGTCCGGTTTTCTTCAAGAATAGGGAAAACTGGCGGAGGTCGTTGAGATAACTCTCCACGGTGTGCTCCGAGGCGCTTTTTTCCGCGACCAGGTATTTTCTGAATTTTTCAATGTAGTCCTGCACTAGAGACCCCATTAAAATCAATGTATTATAAACTTTAACCCGGAGGGCGAGGGTTGTCAAGAAACACCCTTTGAGGAGCTTATGGGAATACTTTATTCAGGAAATGGGGTATGATTTTTGGGGAGTCATTTCCTTTTCGTGAATCGATATAGGTAACGGCATCTAATAATAACAAACCATTTAACGAGTGAGTGATATGACGACCTCTTCGCCTGAAGACGAGCAACGCGCCCGGGAAACGCTGAAAACTTTATCCGAGCTCAAGGAAAAAACCGAACTGTTGTCCGAGCATGTCGAATCGCGCAAGGAAGCGCTGGAGGAGGAGATCGAAGAAAGCCTCCACGAGGCCATTCAGAATGCGCGCGACAGCCTGGAACGGATTCAGGAAAATATCGAACCCAAACTGGAGAAAATCATTCAGGAACGGTTGGACGTGATTCGTCACAAGATAGATGAATTGAAATACGAGGCGCGGGAATCGGTGCGCGATGAAATCGATAAAAAGTCGGACGCCCTGAACCAGAAATTATTGGGTGCGCTGGAAGGAACGGTCCGGGATCAGGTGTCTCAGGGGATGGTGGAATTGCGGGCGAAACTCGGTGACGCGGTTCGCGAAGAAGTGGACGGGTCACTTAAAGATATCCGGGAAACCACCCGTGATGGTCTGGCGAAGGTTCAACAAAGGGTTTGGGTCGGTTTGAGTGTCGCTGTACTGGCGGCGGTTGGAGTGGTGATTTTATTATTGACCCGATAACTCAGGTGATAAACCAGAACAGGAAAAACAGCAGTAAGGACCCGAGCAGCACCTGCCAGATGAATCCAAAGCCCGGCCCGGTAAACAAAACCCCGAAAGTCATCACGCAAAGAATAACAAAGGCAAGTACCAGGCGGGTTTTCTGATTGAGTTTGGTTTTCATTAAGTCACGGGAAATTCAGGCGGAGGGGAGCAGAGTGTAGGGTCCGGTCCGTGAAGGGAAGAAGTGGATCCCCCGATTTAAGCCAGGGCATCAGCAAAAATAATTTTTGATTTCTTCCACCATGAAGATATCGTCGACTTCCGACAAAATATCCTCGAATTCCAGGCTATCGGCATCCTCCGCCAAAGCCTGTTCCCAAAAAGGTTGCTTTTTGTCTTTGAAGCCCAGTCGGGGGTAGGACTCCAGGAAATCCTGAATATCAGAAAGTTCAAACGCTTCCTTGATTTCCGAAATGAAATCATCCCGCAAATGTTTTAAATCTTTCAATCGTTCAAGAGATTTCTGATAGGTGCCTTGTACTGTCAGAGAATAATTTTCCCGAATCATCGGATCATTATTGCCGGTCGGATTATAGATGGCGTCTTCTTCTTCAGAATTGTAAAGATACTTGGTTTTGGATTCGGCCTGCTTCAGCGCCACAATCAGAGGGCAGAATTTCTCACCGATCAAATAGGAAAGCCCGTCATGCACGCCATACTCATCGGTAATCTCCAATGCTTCCCGGCAATACCCTTTGATTTGGTGATAGTCCAAAGAATCCATGATGTCCACCCTGTGAGTTGCGTGTTGTGAACCCTACTCCCTCATTTTCCGCAATCCTGACGGCAAGTTCAACCTATTATTATGATTTTAAAGGAGATGTAAATAAAATTGTGGGCAAGCATTCTTCGCCTGAGATACAACTCCTTTATAAACAATATGATAATGGGTTCTCCCGGACGGTTCAAGCAAAGAAGAGCGCTGACCACGAGTTTTAGGGTCTTTAAGAAAGCGCTTTTCAGTCCGTGAAAGGAGTTCTGGGAAGGCCCCGTTCTCTCTGCCGGCCCACTTGGCCGCCCCTTCGCTTGGTGTGAAACCATCGTCCGCCCCCGCGGTTCCAGAAACAGGGATCGTGCTGGCCGCCACGGTATCCGGCAAGTGATCCCGGTTTTCCTGCCATCGGTCCTTTCAGAACAAGGCAGGGGTAATGCTTGCTAAATCCGGGGATATCGATGCCGGGTGCCCGATATTGGATCTTAAACGGATCCACCTGTTCTTTGGTTTTGTGAAATTGGAGTGGTTCCTGATGGGTTTGGATGATTGATTTGCTATTCATGGTGTTTTCCCTTCATTCAGAAAAGTCCAGTGAGAGTTTAAATCCTCTCCAACTATAAATATAGAACCTGAATATGAAAGGGGCCGTTTTTTTTCACTTTTATGGAAGTTGCAAGAGGAGGGTTTGAATGCCTTGGGGAGCGGAGCAAAAAAAGCCCGCCAGAAGTATCTGGCAGGCATAGATAAATGCAAGGTGTCTTACTTTACCTGGGAATTACATTTTTTCTCGAGTTTGGGATCCACAAGATTGCCGCACTGGGATTTGGTTTGGCTCGCTACCGCGAAACAATATTTTTGGAGTTCCCGTTCTTTAATAAGAGAACAGTAATACGTGGAGTGGTTTTTATTCTTATAGCGGTCCTTTTTCTGCTCTGCCGTTTTGGCTTTGTCGATTTCAAAAGCGCGGCATAGATTCAGCTGATCCAAATCTTTATGTTGCACGCACGGATCAGCGGCTTTGGGGTCCGCCTGCGACAAAGTGGGAACCATAAGGACCAGCCCCATCATTATTCCCAGCAGTCCCAGACTATTCAAGTTCTTCATCGTGTTCTCCTATCGGGTTCTAAAAATGGAATTTTCCTGGCAACTGCCCACAAATTTAACATCCTCAAAAGCCGCATCAAGCTAGAATAAACTTTTTTTGGGGGGTGGGTCAATAGGTCAATGGCCATAAATTGCCTGTTTTTTTATTTTTTGCGGGTTAGAATGACCCCGTTTTCAGGCGCTTTTGGGGGTAGGGTCAAGGGCAGTTCGCTATAAACTGGATTATTACCAAGCCGGATTCACCGACGCCGAACTGGAAATCATCGCCACCAAAACCCAACCCACCCGCGCGAAGTATTGATACCCGGTATGAGTTCTCCTTTACGTCATCCTGAGCCTGTCCAAGGGCGACGTACTTATAATAGGGTCTTTTCAAAAATAATTTTCTCTGTCGAGGGAGCGGTACTGGATGGCTTCGGCGACGTGCTCGACGGTGAGAGATTCCATGCCGTCCAGGTCGGCGATGGTGCGCGAGACTTTTAAAATACGGTCGTGCGCCCGCGCGCTCAGTCCCATCTTGTCGATGGCCAACGCCATGATCTGCTTCGACGCGTCGTCCAATTGGCAATACTGCCTGAGTTGTTTGGTATTCATCCCGGCATTGAAAAATGTTTGAGTATCCTTAAACCGGCCCAACTGCACCTGCCGCGCTTGTTCCACCCGCTCGCGGATGGTCGCTGAAATCTCGCCCCCGGCTTCCGACGACAGTTCCTTGTATTCCACCGACGGCACCTGAATGTGAATATCGATCCGGTCGAGCAGGGGACCGGAAATCTTCGATACGTATTTTTTGATCATCGGCGGTGTGCAGGTGCATTCGCGTTTGGGATCGGTCCGGTACCCGCAGGGACAGGGATTCATCGCCGCCACCAGCATGAAGTCGGTGGGGTAGGTGATCGACCCGGACGCGCGCGCAATCGACACCTTGCCGTCCTCGATCGGTTGCCGGAGGACCTCCAGCGCGTTGCGTTTGAACTCCGGCAGTTCGTCGAGGAACAGCACACCGTTGTGCGCCA
>JAUVMD010000310.1 GCA_030600405.1 Nitrospirota bacterium | reverse complement strand
GAGACGACCTACGGGCTCCCTGAAAGGAAGGATTGAAGAAAAGTAAAGTCAGAAGGTAGGTGGAGTTGGTCTGGTAGATATCTGCATAGGAGGAAAAAAAGAAAAAGGATATCAATATATCGTAAAGACACATTGATATCCTTTTATAAAACCAAGTTTAATCGAATTAACCGATAATCGCGGAACAGGATTTGGACAATACGGCGTGACCCGACATCTCGGAATTCAGGTTGGAAAGCATTTCCTGTGAGGTGGTGGACTCGCTTTTGACGATATTACCGAAGTTTTCCTGTACCATGGAACCGAAATCGGCATGGGAGTCCTGAGAACAACCGTAGAGACTCGCCAGGGTGTCCAGATTTTCCCCTTTGCCCATAGCCATTTCTTTCACGAGAGTGGGATAATTTTTCTCGGCGAATTCTTCCCGTTCCTTCTCCAGCATCACCAGACCGGCGGGATTACAATTGGAAGTACCCGTAGTAATGCCGAACGTCGTGGTTCCGAAGGTTGCATTGGTGGTGGAGGCCAGAACCTGAACGGCGCCTTGCTCGTTACCGAATACTATGGAGCCGAGACCGCAACCGGCATCCCCATACCCGGCGGCCAAGGCCGACCCGGAGAAAGAAACTAAAGAAAGAACCAGGGCACCCATCATTAATAGTTTTTTCATTGAAGTTCTCCTCATGCAGTTAATAAGAAAGGGTGAGAAAAGGTTCCGGAACCGGAAACCGATCCGGAAAGATAGTATGGGATTATTGTATTTATACGGTTGGATTTGAATCATATAAAATCAAATAAATCCTTAGTTATCAATGATTTTACTACCCCATGGTGGTTTATACAACAATTAATTGTATTTCTATCAGGGGGGGTCTATCCCAGTGAGGTTATTTGGGATAAAACATTGAAAGCCGCAGTTTCAAGAAAAAATTGGAGGCGCCGGGCGGATTCGAACCGCCGATAGAGGTTTTGCAGACCTCGGCCTTAGCCACTTGGCGACGGCGCCCTTTAAGTTTTAACGGGTGGGAAAAAGAAGAAAAATGGAGCGGGAGAAGGGATTTGAACCCTCGACTTCAACCTTGGCAAGGTTGCACTCTACCACTGAGTTACTCCCGCTTGTTGTATCGTAACTTGTCTGCGGTGCAGATGAACTTTTCATTATATTTCCTGTCCGGCGTTTGTCAAACGCTATTTTTTTATGAATTTGCTCTCGGTTCCTTCCACCAGCCGCTGGATGTTTTCACGATGCCGGATAGCCGTGATGACCGCCGCCGCCGTCGCAACGTAGATGGAGGGTCCCGGGTCCTGAAAATAGATCCCGAACCAGGGTATGCTGATTGCCGCCAGGAGGGAGCTGACTGAAACATACCGGGTGAAAGCGAGGGATACCGCAAAAATTCCTATCGAAGCCAATCCAGCCGACGGCATCAGGTAAAGGAAAATTCCCAGGCCGGTGGCCACGCCCTTGCCCCCCTTGAATTTGAGAAAGATTGAGAAGACATGCCCCAGAAACGCCATCAATCCCGCCACCGCCACCGCCCATTGAGTTTCCAGTAGTTGTCCGGCGATCCACACCGCCAGGTAGCCTTTGCCGCAATCTCCGACCAAGGTTAAAATTCCGGCGGTTTTGCCGAGGGTGCGGCTAACGTTGGTCGCGCCGATGTTACCGCTTCCATGCTGGCGCAGGTCCACCCGTCTCAATTTGGCCAGCACCACGCCGAAAGGGATGGATCCCAGAAGGTAGGCCAACATGCAGACGAGAGTGATTTTCATAGTGAATTTATTTTAAGGATGGATAGGCGCGGAACCCAGTCACACCTATTCCCTGCTTCGGGGATCGGGCTCCGGTGCCGGAGGGACGGGTAATGACTCTCCGTCATTACAGTGGTTATTCCAGATGTTCCTGCAGGGCTTCACTGGCGGAACGGACTTTCAAACGCGCCTTGGCTCTTTTTTCAATTTGCCGTACCCGCTCTCTGGATAGCCCGATTTCCTTACCGATATCCTCCAGGGTTTTTGTCTCCCCATTAAACCCGAAGCGCATGCGGAGAATTTGTTCCTCCCGTTTTGACAGGTGCTTGAGCATGTCGTCCACCTTTTGGTGCAGAGATTCCTTCATGATTTGATCGTCGTAAGGAATGTAGTCGGGATTCTCCAGGAGATCGAGGTATTGAGTCACGTCGTCATCCCGCAAGGGGGTGTCCAGCGACAAGTGGGTCCGGTAGGCCCGCAAGATATTTTCGATGTCCTCGACGCTGTATCCTAAATCCTCTGCCACTTCGGAGGTGGTGGGCTCCCGTTCCAGCTCCTGCGTCAATGATTTGTATTTCCGCTCGATTTTATAAAGCTTGCCCGCCTGCTTGATGGGAAGTTTAACCGTTCCCGCTTGCTCCGCCAGAGAGTGCATGATCGCCTGCCGGATCCACCACACCGCATAGGTGATGAATTTGATGTGCCGTTCGCCGTCGAACCGCTTGGCCGCCTGGATCAGCCCAATGTTCCCCTCCTCGATTAAATCCTGCAGAGACAACCCGCATCCCCGGTACTTGTTGGCTACGGTCACCACATATTTCAGGTTGCGCCGCACCAACTCGTGCAGAGCTTGCACATCGCCCTCCTGAATTTGTTTGGAGAGGGCCTCTTCCTCTTCCCGGGCCAGGGGTTTCAGTTTGCTGATCTCGTTCATGTATTGCCCGAGTGCGTCGGGCATCTCCGACAGGCGTTCCTTACTGGCGACCACCTTTTTAACGGCCCTTGTCTTTTTTGTTTTGGAAGTTTTTTGGCCTGCCATGATTATGCCTTGATCT
>JAUVMD010000196.1 GCA_030600405.1 Nitrospirota bacterium | reverse complement strand
TCCAAAGAATTTAAACTGGTAGATATCCTGGTGAACAACGCCGGGATCACCCGCGACGGATTACTGATGCGGATGAAGGAAGCCGACTGGGATTTGGTGCTTTCAATCAATCTCAAGGGTTCCTTCCTATGCAGTCAGCAGGCGGTCAAGCAGATGATGAAGCAAAAGAGCGGTTCCATCGTGAACATTGCTTCCATTGTCGGTTTGATGGGCAATGCAGGGCAGGCCAATTACTCGGCTTCCAAGGCGGGTTTGATTGGGCTCACCAAGACCACTGCCAGGGAGGTGGCATCACGAGGAATCCGGGTTAATGCGATTGCCCCGGGTTTTATCGATACTGCCATGACCCAGGTGTTGGATGAAAAAGTTCGAGAACGGCTCATCGAGCAAATCCCGCTGGCTCGGCTGGGTCTACCCGAAGATATTGCCAATTGTATTTCATTTCTTGTTTCGGACCGGGCCAGTTATATAACCGGCCAGGTTCTCAGTATTAATGGTGGAATGTTAATGTGACCTCATGAGGAGCGTGTAATTATGTCAGTGGAAGATAAAGTAAAGGAAATTATTGTAGATCAGTTGGGAGTAGATGAAAAACAGGTAACAGGTCCCGCGGCGTTTATTGATGATCTGGGGGCCGATTCACTGGATATCGTGGAATTGGTCATGGCTTTGGAAGAAGCTTTCGAGATAGAAATCCCGGATGAGGATGCCGAAAAGATCATTACCGTCGAAAACGCGATGGAATACATCAACAAGAACACCAATTAAGTTTTTTAACCCGTCCGGGAAATTTTATGTCAAGACGTGTGGTCGTTACAGGACTGGGCATCATATCGCCCCTGGGTATTGGTGTGAAGACGAATTGGGATGCGGTGTGCTCAGGTAAGTCCGGCATCGGGTCTATTTCCAAGTTTGAAGTCCATGATGACTTCCCCGTCAAAATAGCCGGTGAAGTTCAGGGGTTCCAGCCTGAAAATTATCTCGATCACAAAGAAATAAAAAAAATGGATACCTTTATCCATTATGCCGTGGCATGCGGTCAAATGGCTATAGAGGATTCCGGTTTTGAGATCACCGACAAAAATGCTGAGAGAATCGGGGTGCTGGTGGGGGTCGGTCTGTGTGGTCTGCCGGCCATTGAGAAGTACCACAAGATTTTTCTCGATAAAGGTGTAAAAAAAATCACACCTTTTTTTATCCCTATGCTTATCCCCAACTTGGCTTCCGGTCAGGTATCTATTAGTTTGGGGGCGAAAGGTCCTAATTCCTGTGTCGCGACGGCCTGTGCCACGGGAACCCATGCCATCGGGGATGCCTATAAAATGATTAGGGATGGCGTAGCTGATGCCATGATTGCCGGAGGAACCGAATCGGTGATCACTCCTTTGGCGATTGGCGGATTTGCCGCCGCCAAGGCGCTTTCTACCCGCAATGACGACCCGGAAGGTGCCAGTCGGCCTTTTGATAAGGACCGGGACGGTTTTGTGATGGGTGAGGGCTGTGGCGTGGTGATCCTGGAGGAAATGGAAAGTGCTAAAAAGCGGGGAGCCCGTATATATTCGGAGGTAGGCGGGTATGCTCTGAATGGGGATGCATATCACATTACTGCACCGGCTCCAGAAGGAGAAGGGGCCGCACGCTGTCTGGTTCTGGCTTTGGAAAACTCCCGATTGAATAAAGAAGATATCAGCTATATCAATGCTCACGGCACCTCTACGGGGGCGGATGCCACTGAGACAACTGCAATTAAAACCATTTTTGGGGACCATGCCTACAAACTGGCCGTTAGCTCCACCAAGTCCATGACTGGGCACCTGCTGGGAGCCGCCGGAGGGGTGGAGGCGATTTATTCGGTTCTGGCCATTCATCATGGCGTTATTCCGCCGACCATCAACTACACCACACCGGACCCGGATTGCGATCTGGATTATGTTCCCAATGAAGCCCGCGAGAAAAAATTAACCGCTGCCTTGTCCAATTCATTTGGGTTCGGCGGTACTAACGGAGTCATCATTTTCAAGGAAATGGTGAGTTAACGGCCAAGCTTCAATGCTCTCCACGGAACGTACCCAGGAATTAGCCTGTCTTCAAAAGCAAATAGGTTACACCTTCCGGGATATTTCACTCCTCAATAAAGCCCTGACCCATAAATCCTATGTTAACGAAAATTCACAACCATTGAAAGATAATGAGCGCTTTGAGTTTTTAGGGGACTCGGTTCTGGATTTGATTGTCAGCGGCTATATGATCAAAGCTTTTCCCAATTTTTCGGAAGGAACTCTTTCCAAAATTCGTGCGGCCGTGGTCAATGAATCGTGTCTTACCGAATTGGCCCGCCAAATTGATCTGGGGAAATACCTACTTTTGGGAAAGGGGGAGGAGTCTTCAGGCGGCAGAGAAAAGAATTCCCTTTTAGCGAATGCCTATGAAGCGCTTGCGGGAGCGGTTTACTTCGATAGTGACCTGGAGACGGCCTTGAATATATACCTTCCCGTCCTTGAGAAGGAAATTGCAAAATATGCCGAGACGGCCCGGTTCCGGGATCACAAAAGTGAGCTTCAGGAATATACGCAAACACATTTCAACGGCATTCCCAATTACAAGATTGTGAATGAGAAGGGTCCCGCCCATGCCAAGGAGTTTGAGGTGGTGGTCCTGGTTCAGGAGATTATTCGCGGACGGGGAAACGGCAAAAGTAAAAAGGAAGCCGAGCAGGCCGCCGCCCTGTCCGCTTTGAAAAGTTTCAATTTAATTCCTAAAGATTGATAGTATGCCTCGCCAGCGTATGATCGTTCCCATTTTTATCCCTCATCAGGGATGCCCCTACCGTTGCGTTTTCTGTAACCAGAATGAAATTTCTGGCGCTGAAAAGAAGGAGGATCAAACCCGGTTGGATAGCGCTTTCAATACTTATCTCCAATCGCGACCCCTGGACGAGCTTCCCGAAATCCGTGAAGCGGCTTTTTATGGCGGAACGTTCACCGCCTTGCCAGTACAACGGCAGGAGTTTCTTTTGTCCTCGGTGCAGTGCTGGGTTGACCGGGGAGATATCCAAAGCATGCGTCTGTCGACCCATCCCGGAGCGGTGGATGCCGGATCATTGGCGCTTGTGGACAAATATTCGGTGGAAACCATCGAATTGGGTGTCCAGTCCACCGACCAGGAGGTTCTGAGACGATCTGGCAGGGGAGATACTCCTGAATCCTTGGAGCGGTCGGTTCATCTAATCCGAAGCAAAGGCTACCGGCTGGGTTTACAGCTGATGTTGGGGCTTCCCGGAGACTCTGAAGAAATATTTCAGCAATCCGTTAGTGATACGTTGCAATTCAAACCCGATTTTGTGAGGCTTTATCCGGCTCTCGTGGTGCGTGGGACCACTCTCTATGAATGGTATAAGAAGGGAGAATTTATCCCCTGGAGTCTGAATAGAACGGTAGACGCCCTCAAGATGGCGGTAAAACGATTTGAGGACGTGGGGATACCCGTCATCCGGCTGGGGCTTCACCCGGAGCCTTCCTTGCTGGCCAATATTGTAGACGGACCTCATCATCCTGCGCTCCGGTCCCTCGTGGAATCCCAGATATGTTTCGATACCCTGTCCGACCTCCTGACACGGGAGGCTGTTTTGCCGGAACGGGTGACTTTTAAAGTTCCCCTGCGAAAAATTTCAAATTATACTGGGCACCGCAAAGAGAATATTTTAAAGTTGAAGGAAAAGTTTGCCATTAAAGAACTGGTCTTTGTGCAAATTCCTGACCTGATCGCCCCTGAATTGATAGTTTAAGCTCCTTCGTAAATTTACTGAGAATGAGGATAATAAAATGGTAACGATTGGAATGAATTATAAAATTATTCCTGGGAAAGAAGAAGTTTTTGAAAATGCCTTTAAAAGCATTATAAAAGTAATGAATGAAATGGAAGGGCATACCCGGTCCAACTTGTATAAGGACGTGAACGATCTCCATTCATATCTTATTGTTTCCGACTGGAATTCTGAAGAGGCTTACAATGCTTTTATCAATTCCGATAAATTTGCCGGGGTCGTGGACTGGGGGAAAGAAAATATTCTGGCTGGGCGGCCCAGTCACACCCTGTATCGGCAATAACCGGGGGTTTTGATCTGATGAGGTGAGTTGAAATCTTGGATGAGCGCATTGGATAGAAATCATGAAGGGCT